>CAZTYT010000068.1:0-9680 GCA_964618245.1 uncultured Legionella sp.
ATTTCTCATACTTAAATACCACAAATACAGACTTGAAAAAGAGATAAATGAAAAAAAAAGTAATTGAGCGAAGTAAGTTTTTCTTTACAAGGACACTTTTTGATACTTCTGCGATATCTATTACGAGTCCGGGTTCTAATATATTAGTTGATACTGACTATAGACGAATACGCACGGAGTTTAAGGAGGCAATTTGGCGTAGTAACAATGAAGATAGGTTTTCCTTTTCTACTGTTGTCTCGTCTAGCTCTTTCAAGGGGATTTTTTTCTTAATAGAAGTTATAAGTTCTCTTAGGAGATTTTATCCTTTGATTCGTCTTAGTGTCATCGGTAAATTGACTGGAATTTATTTAAGACGAGCTAGACACTTAGTTAGAAAGTTGCAATTGGAAAAAAATATTATCTTTTGTGGGTCATTAGAGGCAAGAGAAATGTTAAGTATCTATTCAAAGTCAAGGGGTTTTTTATTTTGCTCATACGCTGATAATTCTTCAAATAGCGTTCAGGAGGCAATGCTATTCGGAATGCCCGTGGCTTGCTTTTTTAGTGGTGGTAATTCCAGCTTAGTTTCAGATGGAGTTTCGGGTCTTCTGTCTCCAGAAGGTAATAAAGAGTATTTCTCATATTTAATATTGAGGATAATTGAAGATGATAGTTTGTGCGATTTTTTGGGAGCAAATGCTAGGAAGAAAATTGTTGAAATGCAAGGAATATCATTGGGTAAATTGTATAGGAACGCGTATGATTCATTTTCTAGTTAGTAGTACAACTATCGATTTTTGTTGTTAGGCGCTCGCAGTGTTCTTGCCTATTTTTAAATAGTGTTTATTATTAGAATGGTTAATGATTTTCTTTTGTGTTATATTAACTCCTGATTGTTATTTGGATGAAAGCTATTCAGTTGTTAATATCAAAAGTCAACGGTCTTAGAGGTTCATTTTATTATTTGGCGGGGAATCTCTCGCAGGCATTTGTAGTTCTTTTAGTATCTCCACTATTAGCGCGAGTTTTGTCAGCGAGAGAATTTGGAGAGATAGGTTTGATTGGGTCTATTACAGCGCTTTTTACTCCATTAATACATTTGTCTTTCTTTAACTATTTTAGTCTTAAATATGCTCAGCTTAGAGATGCTCAAATTACCGCGGAAGATTTCTCTCAAATAAAATCTACAATTTTTTGCTCAATATTCTTTTTTAATATTTTTTTTCAGTTTTTAGTTTTTGGGATTTTTTCTTCTCAATTTGCTCTTGCCTTTAATGAGTACACTCTTTATCCTTCTATTATTTTTTCTACTATTTATACCTTTTTATCATCTTATTTAACTTTTGATTTGCTTGTTCTACGCATACAAAGAGACGCTAGATCTTACTTTTTAAGAAGTGTAGTTGTTAACTTATCAATTCAGCTTCTTGTTGTTTTCTTTGTTGTTTTACTTGAAATGGGAACGTTTGGTAGATATTTAGCACCAATGATTGTCATTTTTATTTATTTTATTTTCTTTTTTGCTAATCATTTTCGAGATTTTACATTGTCGAATTTTAAATATGGAGAGTTTGTTCATATTTTTAGGTTTTCAGTCCCGCTATTGCTAGGAAGCGTATTGGTTTTTTTTAATAAGGAATTTGATAAGATAGTGTTATCAAATTTTGTTAGCCCGGAGGAATTGGGTATTTATAGTTTGGGTCAAACGCAGGCAAACTATTATTTCACGGTTACTACTAGTTTTTTTATGTTTTTTGAATCGGAATTATTTTTGAATAGAACGGATTTTCGCGTGCAAATGAAGATTATTTATCGAGCTGTTAGCGTGAATTTGATATTTATTTTGCCTTTTATTTTTTTATCAAAATACATTGCTTCGTTTTTAACTGCTGGCAACTTTGTAGAAAGTCATTATTTTGCTCAATTGTTAGTTTGTTCTATTTTCTTTTCGTCAATATATAAGCTTTTGATTACTATTTTTTCCGTTTATAACGTAACAAGATACGTTCTTTTTATTAATTTAATATATTTCCTGGTATCTGTTCTCTTGTTGAGCTTATTCTCTTATTTTTTTAGCAGCCAGGGGGCGGCTATTTCTAAGATTATCTCTAACTTTATTTTAGTTTTTATTTGTGTCCTGTTTTTAAAGAATGTTCGCAATAGTCAGCGCTTATAAGCTCTCAACGGCTCTTATTGTTTTTTCTCTCTTTCTATTTCCTCTTATTAGAAAAAGTAGGATTGCTATTGTGTCTTATACTTTTCTTTTTTTTTCCACTGCTTTTTTTTCTTTTAAGCTTATTTTTTCTTCTTCTGAGGATTATTATATAGTATATTATAATTATATAAGGTTTGTTTCGCTTTCTTTGTTTGGAGTATACTTTGCCTTCTTTTTAAAGTATATAGAGCGCTATCCTAGTTACTTTACTCTTTTTTTTATATTGATTTTCTTTTCTCCTTTTCTTAATTTGTGGAACATTTATGATTCAAATTACGATTACTATATTAAGACTTTTTTCGGCACATTTTGCCTGATTTCTGCTTTTTCGTATTCGCAAAGGCAAACGCTTTTGGCTTTTATAATAACTATTATTTCATTTATTTACTGCCTTTCTTTTTTAGAAAAGTGGCTTATTTGTGTTTACTTCTTTGTCCCTATCTTGCTTATTAGCAAGCCTCATGGCAAGCATTTATTTGAATTGAAATCGATTTTTATATTTATTTTGTTTGTTTTTTGTTTATTTGCTTTTAGAAATGAGATAGCTAATTTGCGCGGATTTGACAGTTTTGATGAATTTGTTGATATGCGTGTTACTAGAAATGCTTTAAGTGATAAAAATCGCAGCGATAAGCAAGTTCTTGGTTTTTTTAGTGATGGCGGCAGGGCGGACTTGATAGTATATCCTTTAGAGATAATGTATAGCGATTTCGGATTACAAAAATTTCTTTTTGGACTCGATATATCTTATATGCATCCGTCAGGTATACCTGATCATAATTTATTTACTTTTTTTTATTCTAGAGGTGGCGTTTGGGTTATTGTAGTTTTTTTTTATTTGTATTTTGTATTTGCTTCTATTTATAGACATAATTTGCCCAGCTCTAGGTTCTATTTCTTTTTATTGCTTCATGTTTTACTGAATTTTTTTGTGGGTGAGGCATATGGTATTCCGCTCGTAATTTTGATTTATTCTCTCGCCTTTTCAATTGTTATTAAAAATATGAAAGCAGAAATATGAAATATTTTTCTTTTATAATACATGTGTTAACTACCACAATTTTTAGATTTTTAAGTTCTCGGATTAATATTTTTAAGTTATTTTTGAATACCGGGCGCTTTTACAATGTTCGTATATTTGGCTCTATTAGGCTTTTTGTCCATCCAAAGGGTAATATTTTTATTGGAAAAAATGTTAGATTCAACTCGGGTTTTCGAAATAATGCGTATAGGCATTATATGAAAATGACTATAGTGGTGCATAAGGGGGCTTACTTGGTAATCGAAGATAATGTTGGAATAAGCAATTCCACCATTATTTGTAAGAATAGAATTGTTATTTCAAAAAATGTTTTAATCGGAGGTGGATGTGTGATTTGTGATTCTGATCTTCATCCATTAAATACCTTGGATCGCATAAATAGTAGGAATGAATTTTCTATATCATTGCCGATATTTATACGTGAAAACGCTTTTATTGGAGGAGGAAGTACAATTTTAAAGGGAGTTTCGATAGGAGAGAATTCTATTGTTGGCGCTTGTTCCTTAGTTTCAAAATCTGTCATAGAGAATTCAATATCGGGAGGGAATCCTTGTAGATTTATTAGAAATATTAGCGAAATTTGATGTCGATAGTAATTATTGGTAATTTTTTTTTCCCCACGGGAAGTGCGCCCGCCGCAAGAGTTAGAAATTTGGCCGAGGGATTTGTAGCAAATGGACGCGATGTACATGTAATTGCTACCAAATCCTTAGAGGATTGTGATTACTCGGAAAATGTTGTTTATAAATCTCCGAGATTTTCTGTTCAATTTTCCGGAAGCCTTCCTCGAGTTAATACTGGAATTTGGGAAAAGCTTAAGTTTATTTTTCTATTTTATAGAAATTGCTTTCGTCAACAAAGGGACTTTTTTGAATATGCACGAAAGTCTAAACCTACTTTGGTTGTATGTTACGGTCGTAATTACTTTAATTTTAACCGAATTTTTAATTTTTGTAAGCGTAATAGCATACCTGTCTCAATAGATATTGTTGAATACCATTCTTTTAGTTGGCGTACTCACTTATTTAGTCCGTTATTATTGGATCAGTATCTTAGCCAGGGAATTTTGGTAAAAAGGGCTGATTTTTTTATTGGTATTACTACGGAGTTGCTTCGGATTTATAGTACATTTAATTCTAACAATATTTTGATCCCTGGTGTAGAAATTTGGCAGGATGCTCCCCGTATTTCAGCTTCTGAGATAAAGCCGCAAAAAATAGTTTTAACGTATGTTGGTTCGTTAATAGAGCGAGATAATCCTCAAATGCTTTTTAATATTATTAGGGGGTTAGCTTTAAAGGGGGTTAAGTTGGAATTAAATTTAGTAGGAAACTATGATTCGAATTCTACTGGAAAACTATGGAGGAGACGATTTTTTCTAGATGAACTAATTGGCACTTGTATATTTTTTAGAGGGAGAGTTTCTGATTCTGAATTACGTAATATTTTACGAGAGTCGGATGGACTTATTTTGACTAGACGAGCGGATTATTCTGAGATTTGTGCTTTCCCTACTCGTCTTGTAGAGTACTTGAAAACAGCTAGACCAGTTTTTGTTTCCCAAATTGGTGATATTCCCAAGTATTTAAGACATAGAATTGACGCTATATTGTTAACTGAAGATGTAAATTATAATATTTCTCAATTTATGGATGTTTTTTCTGAGCCTGGTCTTGGTGATCGAGTCGGAATGAATGGGTATGAAGCCGGTAAACGTTACTTCAATGTGATTTCTAGCGTTAAAAAGTTACTCTGTTATTTAGATCGTAATTAGACCATTTCATTAAGAGTGACAATATATTGTTTGGATTTTGGAATTGGAACTTGGCGGAGCTATATTTTTTCTGATTTTTTACTAAACTGCTTTTTTTAAATGTTTGTTTATTAGTCTAGTAATAGATTTTCTTTTTCGATTTAGTTTTGATTTTTGACTCTTAATTTTTACAGGTGAATATTTACAAGTTTTTTATTAAATTAATTCGATACCTAGTTTTGATTTTTAGAGGAAGGCAGGCTTATGCTAGGTCTCTTGGGGTTGCAATCGGAATCGATTGTCGCATTATCTCTACATATTGGGGCACGGAGCCATTTTTGATTCGAATAGGCAATAGAGTTACTATTTCTGATGGTGTTCGGTTTTTAACACACGACGGTTCGAGTTGGCTAGCCAGAGATAGTAACGGGCGTAGGTTTTTTTATCGACGCATAGAAATTGGGAATAATGTTTTTGTAGGTATAGACACGGTGATACTTCCTGGCGTAAAAATTGGTGACAATGTGATAATTGGTGCTGGAACTATTGTTACTAAATCTATACCTTCTGGAGTGGTGGTAGCTGGAAATCCTGCGCGGATTTTGGGTAGCTTTGCTGATTTAGAGAAAAAGATGTTAGATAATTATTTTTCGGAGGCTAATTTGAAATTGTCTTCCAGCTATCGTAATCAAGTTTTATCACTACTAACTGAGGGTTTTAGACCATATTTGAAGCGCGAATCTTAGTTGTGTAAATGATTTTTTTTTCATCGAATATTAAAGCCTAATTGATTTGAAGTGTATTTCAGATTTTTACTTTAAACCTCGTTAATTATTTTTCCATATTTTGGTGGATGTTTTCTGATTTATATAATCGCGTTTATATTTTGTTTGTCTATGGCTAATAAATCGGAGAGTTCTGTTTTAGTATGTTCAATTTCGGATTTATTGGGCGGCGCTGAGCAGATTTTATTTAAAATTGCTCAACACTATTCGGCTCTTGGAAATTGCAAGGTTTATATTTTGTTTTTGAGAGGTAAAAATACTGAATATTGGCGAAGACAACTACCGTTTGCTGAGATTGTTTGCTTTAATAGTAATATATTCAAATTTCTTTCTATAATTACAGGATCTTCATTCAAATATGTTTTTGCTTCTCATATTTATTTTAATGCTTTATTGGGATTGTTAAGAACTTTGAGAATAATGGAGACTGAGTATCTAATAGTGAGAGAATCTACTTTGGTTTTTGGACGGTATTTTGGCGTAAAGCTATTGATTTATAAGTTGGCTTATTTAATTGGGTATAGAAACATTGATTTGGTTATTTGTCAGACTTTAGACATGTTGGAAGGCTTGAAAGAGAATGTTTTTTTTTTATTTGGTAGGACGAAGGTTAGAGTAATACCAAATCCATTTGATTTTCCCAATGAAGAGGATATTTTTGAGCGCTTGGAAATAGACTGTAAGTTTATAGTTGCCGCCGGTAGATTAATATCGGAGAAGGGTTTCGATATTTTACTTGATAGTTTTGCTAGGTTGTTGAATGATTTTCCTCATTTTAAACTTGTTATTTTGGGGGATGGCGAGTTGAGGAGGCCGTTAGAGCATCGAGCTAGTGAGTTGAAAATTGAACAAAAGGTTATATTTAAGGGGTTTGTTGAGAATGTATATCCTTATTTTAGATATGCTGAAGTATGTGTTGTTTCCTCGATTAGAGAGGGGTTTCCTAATGTTCTTTTGCAGATGATGTCTCAGAATGAAAAGGTAGTGTCTACTTTATGTGCTGGAGGTATATCTAGGATAGAGGGACTTTTTTTAGCGGAGGTTGGTGATTTGGATAGTTTGTATCTTGCCATTAGGGATTGTTTAAATTCTGATCCTCTGAGAAATAGGGAATTATTTGATTTGGAATTGCGCAGGCGTTCGACCAGTCTATTTATTCGACAAATTAGTGAAGGCTAAATTAGTCCGTATTACAACAGTCCCCGGTTCTTTGAAGGTGCTTTTAAGGGGACAGCTCCGCTTTATGTCTGAAAATGGTTTTGAGGTGATAGGGGTTTCCTCGAACGGCCGAGAACTCGAAGATGTTGAGATGGAGGAGGATATTCGAACTATATCTATCGAAATGACTAGGAAGATTTCCCCGCTTAGAGATTTGTGGTCAGTTTGGAAATTGTATTGGATTTTAAGAAAGGAGGCGCCTGTGATAGTGCATACGCATACACCTAAGGCAGGAGTTGTTGGCATGGTAGCTGGTGCGCTTGCAGGAGTCCCCCTTCGCTTGCATACGGTAGCCGGATTGCCGCTGTTAGAAGCTAGAGGCTTTAAGAGGCAGCTGCTCGATTTGGTGGAGAAGGTTACCTATATGTGTGCTTACAAGGTTTATCCTAATTCGAAGGGGTTATTTGAGATTATTTTAGCCAATGGATATACGAGGGTATCAAAGCTGAGAATTATTGCCAATGGTAGCTCTAATGGCATTGATACCTCCTTCTTTCATCCAAATAGCGTAGGAGAGTCTCAAAGGCGGGAATTGAAGCGATTTTTGGGTATTGAAGACAAGAGCTTTATTTTTATATTTATTGGCCGTCAAGTCGCCGATAAGGGTGTAAACGAACTAGTCGAGGTTTTTTGTGAAATCCGTAAATCAGAGAATTCCCATGCTGATCCCAAATTGCTCCTAGTAGGGACCGAAGAGCCGAATCTTGACCCTTTGCTTCCCGAGACGATAAAGAAGATGGAATTAAATCCTAATATCATCCGTGTCGGTTATCAAAATGATGTTCGCCCATATTTGTCAATTTCTCATGCGTTGGTGTTCCCCAGTTATCGCGAAGGTTTTCCCAATGTAGTAATGCAGGCAGGAGCTATGTCGCTGCCTAGTATAGTCACGAACATTAATGGATGTAATGAAATTATAGTAGATGGTAAAAATGGTACAATTATCCCTCCTAAAAATAAGAATGCGCTGCATAGAGCTATGCTTCAAATAATGAACGATTCGGAGTATTACTCAGTTTTAAAGAGACATGCACGTCCAATGATTAAGACTAGATATGAACAAAAGATTATTTGGAGGGAATTGTTGGCGGAGTACAGAGAACTACTAAGGGACAATTTGGATAGATAATATTTATATTATGTATAGAGCTTTTTTCAAACGATTTATTGATTTTATAGCCTCTCTGTTGGGGCTAATTATATTATCACCGATATTTTTGATAGTGTTTGTTGCTCTTTTTTTTGCCAATCGAGGTATTCCATTCTTCAATCAAAAGCGCCCCGGAAAAAATGAAAAAATTTTTAGACTTATAAAGTTTAAAACGATGAATGACCAAAGGGGTACAGATGGAGAGTTGTTGTCCGATGCCGAGCGACTCACAGTAATAGGTGCTTTCATTAGGAAGACGTCACTCGACGAAATTCCACAGCTTGTTAATGTCTTAAAAGGGGAAATGTCCTTAATAGGACCAAGGCCCTTACTTCCTGAGTATCTAGGATTATACAGCGAAAAGCATAGACGTAGGCATGAAGTTAGGCCTGGTATCACTGGTTTGGCACAGGTAGAAGGTAGAAATCAAATGAAGTTTTCTGAAAGATTTGATAGAGATGTTTACTATGTTGACAATTTGTCTTTCTCCTTAGACTTAAGGATTTTCATAATGACCTTGAGATCTGTTTTTTTTAAATCCTCAGATATTGTCAATGGACAAACAGTAGATGAAGTTGATGATCTTGGTATTAGTATTCGGTTAAGTTCTAATAATTTTAAAAATAGGAAATGAATATTAAAGGAGATAAGGTGCTCTTAAGGGCGATAGACAGTGCAGATTTGGAGCTTTTGAACGCATGGTCTAACGACCCGGATATAAATTACATGCTTGGTGGTTGGCATTTTCCATCGAGTATGAAAGATCAAAAACATTGGTTTGAGAATCTATCCTATAATTCAAATAACCAGCGATTTGCAATTGAGGTGCCTCAATTGGGGCTAGTGGGTATGGTAAATCTGGTTGATATAAACTGGAAGGACCGGCGAGCGTTTACGGGATTACTCCTCGGCGATAAGAATGTGCGTGGAAAAGGTTACGGGGTAGATACAATTAATGCAATCAATAAATTTGCGTTTGAGGAGCTTGGGTTAATGCGGCTTGATAGTGTAATGATTTCATACAACGAACCGTCCATTGGCGTATATACAAAAAAGTGCGGCTGGAAAATCGAGGGTATAAAGAAAGCGGCTTTTTTTCGTAGGAATCAATGGTGGGATGAGATTATAGTTGGGATTACAAGAGACGACTATTTCGCATTTATCAATGGAGAATAGGGAATACGGTTCTGATTTTCATTATATTGAGCGAAGCGATGATCATGTTTTGTTCAACCCCTTTCTTGAAAATGGCTTCAAACTTCATTTTTCGGGTAGGGTAGCATTATATAATATATTAAAGGAAGGGATAGAAAAGTATAGGTGGCATAGGGTCGGATTTCCAAGTTATTACTGCCATGAAGTTGTAGAATTTTGCGGTAGGCTTCCAATTGACGTAATTTATTACGATTATAATCCTTTTGATAGTGACAAAGTTTTAAATTGGCTTGATATTCCGGGGAGCGTTTTTGTAAATGTTGATTTTTTCGGAATACGAAAGCTAGACGTATCTTTTTTGAAGAACAGCGTCATAATAG
>CAZTYT010000069.1:0-9566 GCA_964618245.1 uncultured Legionella sp.
ACTTGCCACCTCCTGCTGATCCGTTCATGCAACTCGTTCCTCCCCAAGGAATTAAGTTAACTCCACGTCATTATGCTTATTTAAAAATATCGGAAGGCTGTAATCAGAAGTGTACTTTCTGTATTATTCCTACTATGCGCGGTAAATTACAAAGCTATCCATTAGCACAAGTTTTATCGGAAGCGAAAAAGCTAAAAGAAGCCGGGGTCAATGAAATCCTGGTTATTTCTCAAGACACTAGCGCTTATGGAATTGATACTCGCTATCAACCAGTGGAATGGCAAGGAAAAACCATTAATACCAGATTCTATGATTTATGCGAGCAATTAGGCGAGTTAGGGATTTGGATACGCCTCCATTACGTTTATCCTTATCCACATGTAGATGACATTATTCCTTTAATGCGCGATGGTTTAATTCTTCCTTATTTGGACATTCCGTTGCAACATGCCAATTCCCGTGTTTTAAAAGCAATGAAGCGCCCGGCAAGCAGCGAAAATACCTTAACGCGTATTGCTGCATGGCGTGAAATATGTCCTGATATTACCTTGCGCTCTACTTTTATTGTGGGATTTCCTGGCGAAACAGAAGAAGAATTTACCGAGTTGTTAGATTTCTTAGAAGAAGCGCAATTAGATCGCGTCGGCTGCTTTAAATATTCGCCAGTAGAGGGAGCCAAAGCAAACGAACTAGCCGATCCTGTGCCTGAAGAAATTAAAGAAGAACGTTATCATCGCTTCATGCAATTGCAAGCAGAAATTAGCCGTAACAAGCTCGAAAACAAAATTGGCAGCACACAGACCGTTTTAATTGATGAGGTGACACCTGAGCAAATTATTGCCCGAAGCAAAAGTGATGCACCAGAAATCGATGGTTTGGTAATTTTACCTCCTACCCCAGGTATTAAGGTAGGTGCATTCGCTGAAGTCACTATTACTGATAGCGATGAGTATGATTTGTATGCTGAATTTATAAAATAAGGAAATAATATGGACTTTAAAATTGGCGATGAAGTATGGATTATCAATTTTGAAATTGATAATAATTTCTATTTATTATCCAAACAAACCATTACTGATATGTTGGAAGATCAAGTGGAATGTGAGGATGATTTCAATACATTTCATGTCTCCTATGAAGATGTTTATCATAGCCGCGATGAAGCATTAAGTGTCATGATTGATAAATTGCGTCGTTTGCGTGAAGCATCGTAGTATATCTTTCAACCATCTCCTAGGTCTATCTGGATAAACCAGGAGTGAACTTAACAAAATTTTACCCCCTTTTTCTACGTAGTTTGTAGGTTTGATACTACAGTGGGGGTAAGAATGTCAGAAAAAACCAGCATCATGGGCTCTAATACATATTAAGACTACCTGGTAGTCACACCTACTCATGTTTTTGGTCCGATCGACACCTGAACGATTCTATTTTCTAACTGTGCCGCTTGTAATTGGCTTTTATAATACAGCGTTGTTTCTGTATTGCAGTTTTCATTAGTATCAGCAAAGGTTAAAAGCTCTTGATGAAGCCTCACCTTTTTATCACACACATTTTTTCGTTCGATAATATGATTTTTTGCATCTTGAATTCTTTTAGCATCGTCCTTGGACTCAGGTAAAACAATAGGTAATTCACTTACTGCATTGAGATAACGTTTAACTACTGCCGGTGGTTTACCCTGATTAAGATATTCATCAGCAATGAGGGGATATGTCCAAAAATCCCTAAGGTTAAAGCTTAATTCATTTTTATGTTCTTGAAATATCTTTTCCATTGCCTCAAATTCCCCATGTCGTGCATAAGCAAGCATTCGCTCCCCAATTGATAGTTTTTGGGAAATTTCGAATAAGTCTTCCGAATCAATTGGCACATCATCAATCACTGGTTTTTCCAAACCGAGTTTCATTGCACACACGTTAACAGCTCTAATATTTGCAGGGGAAAAATACGCATGAGTGAAATTTACCAAATTAGTCGTTAAATCCACTTCTTTCTCGGAATGTAATGCTTCAAATAATTCTTTTGTGTATTGTCCTGTATCATGCTTGATAGCGCTACCTATTTTAAATTGCCAATCATCATTTTCATCTTTAAAAAATAAAATATTTTCCAGGCCTACTGCATCCAGAATTATATTAGTCTTTTGATAAAAATCACGATAATGATTAAGAAATTCGCTCATAACTTCTCTTAGTTGTGGATCATTATCCAAGCGTTGCAAAATTGAACCGATGTGGGGATCAATCTTAGCATAATCATTTAAACTAAAATCTATTCCTGGACTGTCTTGATGGAGAAGTTTTTTATTTATTTTATTAAACAACTCTTGGTGATGAATCATTAAGTAAGGATCGAGTTCTGCCGGTTCTATCCTAAAATCAAACTTCACTAAAGAGGCAAAGCACTTTTCATAAGAAACAATTGATAACGCAGCATTTTTTTCTTCCTTTCCGAAACACACAGGAATTGTAATATGTTGCTCATGGATGCAGCGCTCTTTTCCATCTTTATCAAAACAATCGTATAAAACAGCATATTTTTGTTCTAACTCTTCAATCGCTTTGGGATCAGGCTTTTGTTTCATTAATTTAATAACAAATGGAGAATCAGGAAATCGGTATATTCTGTGGGTCCCCCCCTGGGCAATACATTTGGGTTAGCCAAATCAAGGGCTCCAGATTCGGTTTTAGGTACTAAGTTGAGGAAGGTATTCATTGCAAAAGGCTTCATAAGTATTAACATCTCAATAGTTTACTGTAGTAATAAATTGTATTTTAAATAAACAGATGAAAATTAGACTATCTACCAAAATTTACAGATAATTTTCATTTTTTCACTCATTTCAGAGAAGATCTTTCTTTTATTGTTCAAGATAATGATGTTAATTTGTACAATATTAGGATTAAGAAACCAATGGTTGACTTAAGTGGACTTTTAAAATACAATTTGAAACTATTTTAATTTAGCAAGGATCAATCATGCCTACTCCACAGAAACCAACTTTTGGTCAAACGATCCAAATGAAAAAACAATTTAATAAGAATTATTTCAATTTTGGAGGGGATTATCACCGTAGTTTTTTTAAACCCTATACTTCTTTCGCTGATGCTAAAAACAATGTAAAAGCACTCGCCTTCTACCCCCTTGTTGATACATTTTTAATGTTACATGCTCTTCAAGATGCTCTGATTAAAACTACTCTAGGCCTCGCCAATCTTGGAATAGGGCTACTTACTTTTAGCAAAGCTGATTTATATGCAGGCTATAAAAATGTTAAAGGGGGAGCCATGTCATTAGTAGAAGCCATCGTTTTCACCCTTTCAATAGTTACTGACACTCTGCAAAGTCTTGTTCGTTTAGTAACCCATAGTCTATCTACTGTTGGCTTAGGTATTTCTAAAACAGCACAAGCGATAGCCAGCCGATTTGAGTCTAAGCCTGAACAAGAACCCAATCTTAATCACAAGATGTAAAACAAAGGTTTTAACTTAATTTTATTGTAATAAGTTAGCTATAGCCCGGGCAAATTATATAGCCTGGGCTATTTTTGCAACTACTCAGCAGTTACTTTCAGTTGCACATCGATATTACCACGAACAGCATTAGAGTAAGGACATACATGATGTGCTTTTTGCACTAATTCTTCTGCTTCTTTTTGGCTTAGCCCTACAATTTTAGCCTCTAGTTCGACTCCCAATTTAAATCCTTTTTCTGGTGTAGGGTATAAAGACACTCGTGATGTCATTGATGCATCTTGCAAAGGTATTTTCTGAGTTTGAGCCACATAGCGAATGGCGCTTTCAAAACAAGCAGCATAGCCTGCGGCAAATAATTGCTCCGGATTATTTCCATTTCCCTGACCACCTAGTTCCTTAGGCATAGCCAGATCAAGTTTTAAAAGACCGTCCTCGGTTTCAACATGGCCATTACGGCCACCATGGGTGTGTGCGACAGCAGTGTAAAGTGGTTTCATATTAATCCCTTAAATTGAAAGTAATCGGAAATTTAAATGTATTGCTGAGCCAAAGGCTATTGTAGGTTGGGCTTTAGTTAACAATAAAGAAAAGCCTACACCAATACTGCTTTAAAATTAGACATATTTTGTCGCTTTGTCAATTGGCATTATCCAGTAAAAAGTGCTGATAGATTGAAGCAACTTGGCTTTGCAGAGCATTATCCATAGCACGACCAGGACGTAATAACTCCAAATGCAACAAGTCATGATAATGCCGATATGCTTTTTTTAAAATTAAAGACTGTTCACGAGTAAGAACATGTGCTGCTAATAAATAATTTAATTGGTTTAGAGTATGGGTAATTCTTGCAAATTCAGGTTTACCCAGATCAAGAATTAAAAATTGTACAAGAAACTCCAAATCCAATAAGCCTCCACTGATATTCTTTACCGGAGAAGCAGCATGATTCTGTTCAATTTTAGCTCTCATTACCAAGATATCTTGTCGTAAAAGATTTCGATGGCGTGGCAATGACAGAACTTCTTTTTTTAACTGTAAAAAGCGCTGCTTCATGCTCGTATTGTCCGTTAAAATACGCGCTTTTAATAAAGCTTGGTGCTCCCACGTCCAGGCACGATGTTTTTGATAATCAATAAACGCATCAAGGTGACTAACCAATAAACCCGCTGAACCTGAAGGCCGCAACCGAGTATCTACTGTATATAAAATCCCGGATTGAGAGCGAGTCGTTAGCATATGTAAAATTTTCTGAGTCAGCCTTGTAACCAATGCTTCATGTACAGGTTCTAAGGTGTGCAAAAAAACCAGATCCAGGTCCGATGCATAGTTCATTTCGCGACTACCTAATTTACCGTAGGCAATAATTGCAAAATTAGCTTTGATATGAAGCATTTCTGGATGCTTTAATGATAATTGTTCAACGGCAAGTACCAATACTTGATTTAATATCACTTGAGCAACATCTGCAAGAAATTGACCTATTCGAACTGACTTGCAAAAGCCGTAAAGCTCGGCTCTGGCAGCCATTAGCCAATGCATTAATTTAAATTGACGTAAAAGTTCCTCTTGTGCCTCGATATCCTGACAATGAGCTAATTTCTTAGCTAACTCTTCTTGTAAATGCAAACGTGATTGAGGCCGCCATTCTGCCCCTTGATCGAGCAGGACTTCTAATAAAAAAGGCTGGTTTAATAGCAATGAACTAATAAAGGGGCTGTTGGCAAACCAAAAAAGTAATTCAGTTAAAACGAAAGGGTTCTCTGTTAAAAGAGCAAGATAGGCGCTCCGTCCCACAATATTCTCTAGCAAATGCATGACTTGTAATAAAACAGCATCTGTTTTTTTAAATTGGGTTAGTTCGCCTAATAAAAGCACCATGAAACGATCAAGACGCATTCTTGCGCTTTGGGATAGACGTCGACACCGAGGGCTATGGCGAAAAGCATGTATCATTTGATAGCAATGCTCCGCATTCTCATAGCTAAGACTCGTTAATAAATTAACAGCCATGGTGGGTTCGACATGTCCCTGCCAAAGACTTAAAAGCTGATTGGCTAATAAACGCTTATTGTCTTCATAATCATCCGCCTTACCCAGTACGGAGTGAAAAGCATAACTAATAATTCGCTGATATTGTTGTAATTTGGCTAATAAGCTATTCCATGAAGGATATCCCATGGCCAAAACAATCTGCTCCTGCTTTACTGCATCTTGAGGCAATGAATGAGTTTGTTGATCATTAATGCTTTGTAAATAATTCTCTAACTGACGTAAAAATAAATAGGCTTCTTTTAAAGCGTCACTATGATGCAACAAACGTTCTTGTTTTAAAACAGTCAATGCAGACAATGCATTTTGCTGTTGCAACTGAGGCAAGCGCCCCCCACGAATTAATTGAAAACTCTGAATAATAAATTCAATTTCACGAATGCCACCTTTCCCACGTTTTATATCATTTAAGCCTGGATCTAACTGAACCTCACGTTCAATCATAGCTTTCATGCTACGCAATGATTCAATTACACTAAAATCAACATAGCGACGATAAACAAAAGGTATAATTAATCGTTTAAACCAAAGCGGCTCTTCATCTACAGTTTCAGAAATAATCCGTGCTTTTACCATGGCATAGCGTTCCCAATCACGCCCCTGCTCCTGATAATAAGTTTCCATTGCAAACAAGCTGGAAACTAGTGGTCCACTATCTCCATTGGGCCTTAATCTGAGATCCACTCGAAAAACAAAGCCATCAGGCGTCACATTTTGCAAAAGCTGGCTAAAAAGCTGAATAATTTTACTAAAGTAATGTTGATTTTCGAGCGTTTCCTCACCATTAGTTTCTCCGGTTGCAGAATAAGCAAAAATAAGATCAATATCCGAAGAATAATTAAGTTCCCTTCCGCCTAACTTGCCCATAGCCACCGCAAAAAGCGCCACTTCTGTTCCCGCGGCATCCAAAGGAGTTCCATAACGCTCTGCGAAAGAATATTTGCAGTAATTTAAGGTATGTAGAATGAGGGCATCAGCACAATCAGACCAGGACTCCATAATCTCTTGTGTGGAAGCTATCCTGGCCAAATCAAGCAATAAGAGCCTTAAAAAATGAGTATGCCTAAACTGGCGTAGCGCTCGAGCGTAATGCGCTTGAGGTAAATGAATCGATATTTCTTGGATTTTAGCAAAATAGTCTTCTCGCGATAATAACATCATGCATGAGTCATTCATTAAAAGTTTTTTCAATAAATCGATGTGTTTACATGCATAATCGCTCGTTAAGAGGAGTTTTTTTACCTGATTAATCAGCGGATGGGATAAGTCTGCGAAATTTTTTTCCATCAGCCACGACTTGGACTGAAGTAATTCAGGAATTTGTATCGGCATAATTCGAAGCAATAATGAAATTTAATTTCCAAAATTAATACTCTCGTTATAAGCTATAAAAATCAATAACTATTTGCTGAAATCAAAAATGAATTTCTTGCGCCGCTTGTTGATTCTATTTATAAGTTTTATCCCGGCTTTATCAGCTGCCGATTTGCCTGTATTAACTGTAGGGGTGGAGCGATTTAACCCGCCTTTTGTAATGCAAGGTTCAAAACATAAAATTTATGGCTTTGATGTTGATTTAATGAATGCTCTTTGTGGGTTAATCCAACGTTCCTGCCAATATCGCATGATGCGATTTGATCAATTATTAGATGCAGTGGTAGCCAAAGAAATTGATGTGGCAATTAGCTCAATTACCATCACCCCTGAACGAGCAAAAATAGTCAATTTCACCTTACCCTACTTGCTCAGTTATTCTCGTTTTGTTACTAGGCCTTCTGTAAAAACCGACCCATTTACACTGGATTTATTAAATGGAAAAAGAATCGGTTTGGAAACTGGCACTATATTCCCACAACAACTGGAAATCATGGGAGTAAAGGATCCCAAATTGAAATTCTATACGACTGTTTCTGATCAATTAACCGCACTAAATAATGGCGAGGTTGATCTTATTTTACTTGATAATCCAACAGCAACCTATTGGGCGGCAAACTCCTCTAATACCTTTAAGTTAGCGGGTCCCTCCTACATGTATGGATTTGGGCTGGGCATTGCAGTGAACCCAACAGAAAGGGATCTATTAGCCGCTTTAAACCAAGCATTATTACAATTTCAAAACACAGATGAGTACAAACAAAACTATAATAAATATTTACTTGAATTTTAATGTCTTGGACAATTTAATATGTAGGTTAGATTAAATATGAAAGGAAAGGATTTCCAATGAAAAAACGCTGGTATTTGATTTGTCTTATTTTTTGTTTATATCTGTTAATTAATATTCCGGGCAATGCCCAAGCCAAATCAAATGAAAGCATTCTCGTACCTATTGGACCAGAAATTGTCAAATACCAGATTTTACAAAATACAAAACACCATTTAATTGATGCGGCCAATGACAAGAGTAGAATTTATCTTAATAAAAATTCCAGTCATATTATAAACATCCCCCCTGAAACTCGCTACTTAACCCTGGTTTTTAAAAAACATACTAACATTAAAGATACCTATCTTACTGATCCCTCTGGCAAACAATATTCATTGTTTAAAGAAGACACAGGAATCCTTGCTACGAAAAACGCAGAGGTCATTCAAATTAAATATCCCATTCCTGGTGATTGGGTTTTATCAGGCCCTACCGAGCAAGTCGAAGAAATTCTGGACTTTACTCATATAAAAGTTGGTACCAATTTTATAAGTGGAGATTATTTTGCTGGCGAATTAATCCATTTTTCTGTCTATCTTGAGCAAGGAATCGACCCTATCCTCTCCGATCTGGTAACTGATGGTATGGAAGTAAACTTTACACTGGAAGGTAAAAACCATAAATTCAACTATGCTATTCCCTACGATAAAAATGGCCTATTTAAAAATCAATTAATACTGAATGTCCCCCCGGGGGAATATAAAGCAGTATGGCAAGCGCAAAGCCCCTATATATCCAAAAAATATGAACTCAAAGTAAATATAAAACCCCTTCCATTTCAATTACGCTCAGCCCCCAAGAATGATGCATTAATGATTAAAATGCCCCATCCTGATGCAGTGAAAAAGAAATCAATAAAAATCCAAATATTTCATAATGATAAATTACAGTATTTATACATAAAAAATTATGGCAACACATGGGGAGTTAGTTTTATACCTCTATGTGGAAGTCCCTTTTTTTCTGAAGATAAGGTCATGATATTAATTACAGCCCAAGCCAATAACGGACGAAATTTAATCTTTAAACGATTATTGGATAGCCCGCTTTGCTCACCCAACTTTATAGCGCTTCCATTAACTGATGAAGAGAAAAAAGAAAAAGAGGCAGAACTTCAGAAAGCAAGAGAGGCGCTAGAAGTCAAAGAAAATAAAATTCACCTGAAAATATTAGTGATTGGTCTGGTGATTCTTCTATTGCTTATCGCTATCCTTAGTCTTTTCGTTTGGTATCGTAAAAGGAAGAGAAAAAATCCAGAAGACCTTATCATAGAAAGTGATTAGAAGCTATTAAGAACATCCTATGTATTTTTTCGATATCCATGCTTGCAAGGCGTTTTAGCTTTGTCAGACGCTCATTGATACCCATTCACGTAAAGCAAAAATTAGTGCAATGTTTGACCTTGCGTAAGACAGCAAGTGATCACTTGTCTGGTAACAAAATCACCCTGAGCTACTCCATAGAGTGAATTAAAATGTTTAGCTAAAATGACCACCCATCCAGACAAACAAAAATCCATGCGTTTATTTACTTGATCAACCACTATCTCGAAAAGCCCTAAGGCAGCATTATCACGCTCATTTGCATATTCTTCCATAATGACACGTGCAGTTTGTAAATCTCTGTCTCTAGTAGGCCAATTTTGACTCATATTATTCTTCCTAAAAAGCATGATTAGGTCTCTGTAATTTTTTACTAAGATAAGGATAGTTTTTAAAATTACAAGAGCAGAAATATAAATAGCTTAAACTTATAACATACCCCTCACCAATTAAAACCCGAGGAGTCAATGGCCTTTATTATCTCATAATTTGCACATTTCCTCAATATTA
>CAZTYT010000070.1:0-828 GCA_964618245.1 uncultured Legionella sp.
ATGAGGATTAAAAGTGGGCGAGATGTTCCAAATGAAATTAATGTGATTATTGAAATCCCCATGAATAGCGAACCAGTGAAATATGAAGTGGATAAAGAATCTGGTGTTTTATTTGTTGACCGCTTTTTAACAACCCCCATGTTTTATCCGGTAAACTATGGTTATATTCCCAGTACATTGTCTGAGGATGGTGATCCAGTAGACGTTTTAGTTGTTACCCCAGTTCCATTAATTAATGGCTCGGTGATTCCATGTCGTGTAGTCGGCATGTTAAAAATGACGGATGAGTCTGGAGTCGATGCAAAACTATTAGCAGTTCCTATTAGCAAGCTCACCAAGATTTATGCGTCTGTAAAATCTTATGAGGACTTACCACAACATTTATTAAACTCTCTGGAACATTTCTTTACTCACTATAAAGATTTAGAGGAAGGAAAATGGGTAAAAGTCGATGGTTGGGCTGGCCCTGAAGCTGCTTTGCAAGAAATCAATGCCAGCATTTCTCGCTTTAATACACAAATGAAATAAATTGAGGTTGAGCATTTGCTCAACCTATATCATCTCGCTTTCTTTCATGCCATATGATACTTTATTTCCTGTCATGAAAGCTTAAGGAAATTAGATGGATTTTCATCTGTCAACGCTTTTTATCATATTAGTTTTTTTAATTGTTTTCGCCGCTTTTTTTGCTGGTACTGAGATAGGCATGATGTCTATTAATCGTTACAAACTAAAACACTTGGTAAAAAAAAAATAATAAGCAGGCGGTACGGGTTAATAATATTCTTTCGCGCCCAGATTTGCTTTTAAGTGTCATTTTGATTGGCA
>CAZTYT010000070.1:838-9466 GCA_964618245.1 uncultured Legionella sp.
TACTATTGCAACTTTGATAGGGCAGCGGCTTTATGGAGATGCAGGGGTTGCTATTGCTACTTTATTATTAACTCTGCTTATTTTAGTATTTGGCGAAATGATTCCCAAAACCTTTGCCGCAATATTTCCTCAACAAGTGGCTTTTGCGGCTTCATTTCCTTTGAAAATTTTACAGCGTTTATTGGCTCCATTAGTGTGGACTATTACTTTTGCTTCCAATAGTATTTTGCGATTATTTCGAATTTCTATTGATCGGATTCAAAAAGAAGCATTAACCGGCGAGGAGTTGCGCTCGGTAGTGCATGAAGCTGGAGGTTTATTACCTGTTGAGCATAAAAGTATGCTGATAAGCTTGCTGGATTTGGAATCTGCAACTGTAGAAGATATTATGATTCCTAAAGCAGAAATTGTAGGAATAGATATAGAGCAACCCTGGTCACAGCTTCTTGACCAACTTGAAACAGCTCAACATACACGGCTCCCTTTATATCGAGATAATATTGATAATTTAGTGGGAATGATCCATGTGCGTAATATATTAAATTTAGCCTTGGAAGATAAATTGGATTTAAATAGTTTATTGGAAGCGGCAGATCCCCCCTATTACATTCCTGAAGCAACCCCATTAAACATACAAATTTTAAATTTTCGGAAAATAAAAAAACGTAGTAGTTTCGTAGTAGACGAGTATGGAAATATTTTAGGTTTAGTGACTATGGAGGATATCCTTGAAGAGATCGTAGGCGAATTTACTACGGATATCGCGGCTTTAAGTCGAGATATTACTCCGCAAAACGACAACTCATTTATTGTGGATGCGAGCCTTACTCTGCGTCATTTAAATCGATTGATGGGATGGCAGTTACCGATGATAGGCCCTAAAACCTTGAGTGGTTTAATTGTGGAATATCTTGGTTATATTCCTCCAGCAGATTCATGTTTAACCATTGACAATTATCATATTGAGATTTTGAAGGTCAGTGATAACACTATAAAAAGTGTTAAAATGTTTAAGGTTAATAAAAAGCGAAAATAATAAGAGAAGAGAACCTATAAGCTGCGGTTTGCCCCATAGCCTGACGGCTACGGGGCAATAAGTCTGTAAAAAGTTCAACTTATAAGAGCTGGTTGAACTTAAGGTTCTTTTATCGATTTGACTTCGGCAGTAAACATATACCCGCCATTGCGAATTGTTTTTATGAGCGCAGGTTTTTTTATATCAACCTCAATTTTTTGACGGAGGCGGCTGATTTGTACATCGATACGTCGATCGAAAGGGTTAAGGTCACTGTTTTTCGTAATTTGTAGTAGAAACTCTCTATCCAGGACGCGTTGGGGTTGTTGGACAAAGGTGAGCAATAAATCATATTCTCCCATGCTTAATAACAGTTCTTGATTATTATCTGCATTGATTACTTTTCTTGAAGCAGGGTACAGTCGCCAATGAGTAAAAGAGTATATTTCTTTTTCTTGCTCAGCAGGCTGGTTACGTCGTAAAACACGTCGATTAATTGCACTGACTCGTGCATGTAATTCTCTGGGATAAATAGGTTTTATTAAAAAATCATCAGCGCCTGCCTCGAGTACTTGAATACAAGTACTTTCATCCGCGATGTCACTAATTACCAATAAGGGAACTGCATAGTGGTTGTATAGCCGAAGAAGGAATTCCAAATCTTTTTTTAAAAGAGACCAGTCAATTAATATGGCGATAGGTACACCCTGATTAAAAAAAGGAAAGGTTAGGTTTGTTTGCTGAATTATATTAATGTTAAATTGACCAAAATACGTTTTTAAAGCTTCATCGACAGGCTTTTCATCAATAAATAGCAAATAATTAGCTTCCGGCATTCGATCTTTTTCCTGGTATTGGAATATAAGCAGTCATAATTTTGTCAAGATTAGAGTCGACTTGCAATTATTTTCAATGTTATTGTAAGAAATATAGCAAAATATGTGGTTTAGTTGCTCTTGGAGAGAGAATGACTAAAGAAACTCATGATTTGAATTGGTTAGTTTGTGATGCTGCCCGAACCAAGGCAACTATTAAATATCAATTGAATCATTTAAAACAACAGTTACATGTTCTCATTTCCGATGTTAGTCGATTAAAGAAACATTTTTCTGATGCAAAATGTTTATGCGAAGCCATTGCCAATAAGTACCTCGAATATCTGCAAATACAAGGCGAGGTTGAATTGAATGAGAGATCTCCCGCGGTTGAAATTTTTTCTTCCGGACATTTTGTCTCTATTTTAAGCATAGAACAACAGCTGCAGCAAACTTTTCAAAGCGATATGCGTAATGATTTAATTAAAAAGCTAATCTCTCTATACCGACAGGCTAATTCAATAGATTTTTTTACTTTGGAGAGTCAGGCTAATCAATACGCCAAGCATCTGAAACAATTGTTTAATCCAAATACTAGAGATAAATGGTTATTAGGATTAATCGATTTTTGGAATCAGCATGAGAAAACAGGTATTGATCTGGGAATAATTTTCCAACATTGGTCGATTTCACAGCAACAAGCAGTATTGGCGTTTTTTACTAACCCGAACTTTATTGAATTAGTTAGCGCAATATTTTTTTATAAAATTTACCCGGAAAAATTATTTTCTACCATTACTCCTCCTGAAAAATTGGTTTCTGTAAGAATGCGTTTGGGCGTATTGTATTATTACATTGAATTAATGCAGCAACAGCTTTATAGCGTTGCCCTCCAAAGTGGTTTAAGACCTGGTATTGATCATTTGTTGCATGGAGATGACTTGCCTCACGGGATAACACTGGATATTAATGAAGGTTATAAGGAAGTGATTCAAATAGCGATCAAAAAGCTAAAAATTAACTTTTCATTACAAAATAAAAAACACGAAAATTTGGACTTGATATATGATTTAAAAAAGGCATATAAATTTTGGTTTAGCCCTCATCGCCTAATTGATACAGTCATGCTCTTGCGGCGTAATCTTATACCTGAACAAGCAACTTCTATGGAGTTTAAGCAAGAAATGCTTGGTTTATTGGCTCAACTACCTACTTCTGATTGTCTCGACTTATACGGTTATTTTGCTAATAATGATAGTCGTTATTTGCTGTTCACCTTTTTTTTCATTAAAGAAGGAGGGGCTTTTGACTGGTTACCAACTCTCAATTCATTAGAGCAGAAAATTATTCATGATATTTTTGATGCCTTGTGTTCCGTAATGGATTCGTTGCGTGTGGAATTAAAAAATCGGCGTATCATCACTAAACCCTATGCTTATAAGCAAGTTAAACAGAACGTGCAAATAGGTCATCGAAATCGAGATGCAGTTTTACGTGTGCTTGCGATTTATGGAATACAAAGCATTTATATGGATGATGAAGAGATTGAGCAATTATTTCGTATAGTAGAAGAAAGTGCTTAATTATTTTTTTAAGGTAAGGGCAAAAATAATTTATTTCCATAAAAGTGGCGCATTCGGTTATACATTTGTTGTGCAGGAGTCGATTTGGCAAAATCACTGTGCAAATCATCGCTCCAAGCTCCCGTAGTAAGATTTTGGATTATTGGCAGATAAGTTTTCTTATTGGGATAAAGGGCTAATATCCAATCACCACTGATAATGCCATATATTTTTTGTTGATTAATAACATTTATTTTTTCCGGTTTAATTTCTAATTCACCATTCACCGAATTGATATTATAAAATAGTTTGCCAATCTCCATTGATTTTTGTCGAGAAAGGAGTTGATTGGGGAACATCCCGCTTTCAATGAAAAAAGTGCGCTGGGGTAAAAAAACGTCAGGATGGAGAATTGCTGATAATAAGGAAATGCCATCCATTGTCGTTGGAGGAGTCAGATGGCGAAAACTCAAGATAGTAGGTGCTAAATCAATCAGGGCAATGCGTGTATTAATTTGTCTAGTTTGGGTTTTTATCTTGCCATCGGTGTAAATACGGAAGGCCAATACGCTGTGATATTGTTTAGGACTTAGAATATCAGAGCCATGTCCTGCACTTTTATTTAATTCGGTTGCAGTGTTTTTTTGAAGATAGCTTGCAAATTGACTAGGTGTTTTTTCTTGGTAATTGTTATTATTTGTTAATCGTGAATTAGGAATGTATAACGTCTCGCCATGATCACTTAAAATGACTAATAAACAATTGTTAAAGTAGTTATTTTCCTGAAGATAAAGAAAAAAAGATTTAAATTGGTTGTCTATTCTTTGTAAGGCTTCTTGATAAAGAATTTCGCGTTTCTCAATGCTAAACTCATTATTCACTTGTTCTGGGAGAGATTCAGCCCAGGCATACGGCCAATGAGGAAGAGTAAAATGTACTGCCAGAAATAGTGGTTTTTGATGATTTATTGTTGCCAGATCAGATTGTAACTTTTCACTAAAGGTTTGCGGATAATAAGAAAAAAAGCTTGCGCGATTGCTATAGTTAAAAGGAAATAGCCAGGCACTGATACGGTAATTTATTAATAAATTGCTTAGCGGAAAATCATTAAAGGTGCCAATGAGTACGTCATTGACTCCCAATTTAGGGCCAATAATTTTTTCGAAACCAAAGTCATAATCAACGCCATTAAAACGTCGATCATCGGTTGAGAACACGGTTTCATACCCTTGTTTTTTTAATATCCAGGCGATACTTGCTTCACTTTTTACCCCTTTTTTAGCAACCAAATTTTCTTCTGCGTGATGATGCTCCGTATAGAGCCCTGTCAGAATGCTAGTCCATGCTGGGTAGGTTCTAGCCAGGGGACTAATTGCATTAGTAAACTGAGTGCTATTTTGCACCAGATGTGAAAAGAAAGGCATGTATTTGGGGTTTACACTTTCAGGGCTTAATGAATCTATTCCTAACAGAATAATATTGGGTTGGCTCGTGGAGGGGTAGAAGGTAGTCCCTATTTTAGGTAAAAGAGAAATAGGAGTAATTATTATCATGAGAGGAATAAGAAAATACAGGCTACTTCGATACATTAATCCATTGATGAATAAAAGAATCAATGCGCTGAAACAAAGGATAAATACCCCTAATAAAACAGATTCAGGAATGGGGGGAGAAAACAATTTGCTAAATACACTTAATGGAAAAAAATAGGCATTGGCGCTTAATATTGTAAAAGCAGTCAGAAACCAAATTATCATTAGCCATTGATCGCCAGAAAAATAATGCCATGGGCGGTCTAAAATTTTTCTTAGTAAAAAAGTTTGTAGTAAGGATAATAAGGTGTACAAAATGAGATGAATACTAGCGGTAAAAAGTATTTGGTTCCAGACAACTATTGGCAAGTGAATGGAGCTGACAAAATTTCCATTTTGAGAGTATAGCAAGGCGGCTTGTAAAGAAAAGAAACAGAGGTTGAATGATAAAAAGCAAATAAAATAGCTTAAGTTTGGGG
Source organism: uncultured Legionella sp. (assembly GCA_964618245.1). Lineage (GTDB taxonomy): Bacteria > Pseudomonadota > Gammaproteobacteria > Legionellales > Legionellaceae > Legionella. Next base: position 6,242 of record CAZTYT010000070.1, read on the forward strand.
ATGTATGTTTCATGTGGTATCAGCTGCAGGACTATTGATGTGCCAATTATAAATATAGCTGTCAATACTGTTAATGTGTTTGAGTTGGCTTTTGAGTGGTTCTTTAGCAAATTGCAATAAATGAAAAATTACATCTTGCTTGGTGCCACCAAAATCTTCTTCGTACCAATCATATAATTTGGAAATAATTAATCGGCCTTCAATCATACTAACTCCCCGAAGCGAATTGATATAATTTGAAGCTGCTTCATTAAGTTGTTCTTCCAATAAGTGGCCTTGATAAACTTGTTTATTTAAATTAGGAGCCCCGATGCTCGCATTATTTAATGCATAGTGGGTTCGAGGATCGTTCCAAATAGGGCGAATAATACGATTGTTAATATCGTCCAGGCTAAGTGTAGCTCCTTTAATCGTAATTAAGTTGGCCCCCCAAGGCCCAACACTGAATAGACCAGGGGAAATATTAATTTCTTGTATGGTGGTAATTGGATAGTAATTTGCTACTGTTTGCACGGTTAGCGCATTATAAACATTAATCCAGTAAGCTAACTGTTCTGCTCGACTATAATTATTAATATTGATTTGCGCCATTCTTTGTAAATACTCTTTGAGCAAGCTCAAATTTTCTTTGGTAATATGAGCATAATCGACCAGATTGATATGCTCATCATTAGTAATGAGGTTTTGATTTAAAAATTCTTGCCAAAGCTGATGAGAAATAATTTCTTTTGATAAAGGATTATTAACTTGCCATTGTGGCCATAAATTTTTATAAAAAGAAGCATGCGCCAATCCACTGAGTAGTAGCATTAGTAAAAACAAAAATTTTTGGCGATATACTGTTCTAAACATGGATCATAGCTCGGTTACGAAGGGCATTTCCAATAGTGTTGCCATCTAAAAACTCTAACTCGCCGCCTGAAGGTATTCCATGAGCCAATTGAGTAATATGAATCGACTGGTCACGCAACAGTTGATGGATAAAATGCATGGTGGTTTGCCCTTCCACACTTGGGCTCAAGGCCAAAATAACTTCCTGTATCCCTTCTGTAATAATAAGGTCCTTGAGTTTAGGCAAACCTATGTCGTCAGGCCCTAATCCGTCAAGAGGGGAAATTTTACCCATTAATACAAAATATTTTCCTTGATAGGAATTGCTTTGTTCAATAGCAGATACATCCGCAGGACTTTCAACTACACAGAGAACAGATGAATCACGATTCGAATTTTGACAAAGCAGACATAGGTTTTGCTCAGTGTAATTCATACAACGCTGGCAATGTTTAATATGCGCCATGGCTTGCTCTAGGCAAGAAGCAAGGTGTAACCCTCGTTGCCTTTGGTGTTGGAGCAAATGAAACGCCATGCGCTGTGCTGATTTTGGGCCCACGCCTGGTAGGCAGCGTAATGCCTCTACCAAGCGGCTTAACATATCCATAACAGGATTATTCCTTCTCATCACCCAAAAGATCAGTTGGAATATTCAAACCAGCTGTTAATTGGCTAATTTTTTCTTTAGACGCTTTCTCAATTTTGCGCACAGCGTCATTGATGGCTGCTGCAACTAAATCTTCCAGCATTTCTACATCTTCTTCCATCATTGTGGGTTTAATTTTAACTTCGACTGCATCGTGACGGCCATTCATTTTAATCATGACCATTCCGCCGCCTGCTTCACCAGTGACAATAAGCTCACTCAATTGCTTTTGCGCTTCTTGCATACGTTGTTGCATTTTTTGCGCTTCTTTCATTAAGTTGCCTAGATTTTGGTTCATATCCATTATTAAGATCTCACTTATTTTAGGGTTTACATTAATTTATACTGTCAATTTATTATATATTATAAGTCATCTTTAAGAGGGACAATAGAATTTTTGACCAATTCAGCTGAAAATTGTTGTTGAATTTGTTGAAATACGGGGTCATTCTGTAAAGCAATCTCTGCATTATGTTGTTTTTGTTGATTTGCATGTTCTTTTTGTATCGCGGGAGAGGCTTGAACCGCTTGATCACTTGTTAATTTAATTTTTACTGGGCTCTGGTAATACTTCTCCAAGGCTTCTTCAATTCGAGAGAGTATTGTTGGGGTAAATAAGGATTGGTGCCCACGAGATACACGCAATATAACTTCCCGCCCATTTCGAGCAATTAATTCAGCGTTTTCTGCAGCATTAAGGGCTAAGCCAGTTAATTTTAACTGGGTAATAATGCTGCCCCAGCTTTGGTTTTCACCTTCAGTCTTCACTGGCTTGGATTCAATCGCTTCATTAATATTATGATTCTCAAACGTTTTCGCGATTGTTGGTAATACTTCATCATTCTGAGAGGGTATTTTTTCCTCTGGGATTGGCAAGCCTGTTAACTCTTCTGGTAATGGAAGTGGGGGAGATTGTATAGGAGAGGGCGGCGTAGCTATCAGATTTATTTGTGAAACTCCAGTTGGTTGTGGAGCAGGTCTAAATGCCAACATGCGTAATAGTGTCATGTTAAAGCCTATGGCTAACTCTGGTGCCAAATGAATTTCTTCTCTTCCCATCAAGCCAATTTGATAAAATAGTTGGGTGTCTTCTGCCGAGAGCTTTTGGGAAAGAGTTATTATTTCCTGAGATGGGGTAATAAGGTTATTACCCTCTCCAATAGCTTGATATAAGGCAACTTGGTGCAAATAATGCAATATTTCATCCAAGACATATTGAAAATGCCCCCCATCAACTGTAATTTTTTGGCTTATTAAGAAAATCTCTTGCGCATTCTTTGCTGAGAGAGCTTCTAATAATTGTAAGGCATAGTCTTGTTGTGTATATCCCAAGAGCATTTTGACATCGCTTGCAAGCAGGCGATTATCGCAGCTGGTAATGGCTTGATCTAGCAGGCTTAGCGCATCCCGCATGCTGCCACGAGCTGCCTGGGCCAGAATATCTACAGCCTGGTTTTCAAAGTCGAGTTGCTCTTCTTGTAAAATAAATTGCAAATGTTTACTAATTGATTCTGTTGCTAAATGTTTTAAATTAAATTGCAGGCAGCGTGATAATACTGTGATTGGCAGTTTTTGCGGATCTGTTGTTGCTAAAATAAATTTAACATGTGCTGGCGGTTCTTCCAGTGTTTTTAATAATGCATTGAAGCTATGTTGCGAAAGCATATGAACTTCATCAATCAGATAAATTTTGAACCGCCCATTAGTTGGGGCATATTGCACATTATCCAGCAAATCACCAAAAACAA
>CAZTYT010000071.1:0-9436 GCA_964618245.1 uncultured Legionella sp.
CTGGGGATTATTTGCTTTTGGCACTTGCGGATAACCTACTCAAAAAACAGGGTAACTCCAGTGTTGTCTGTGATGTTAAATGCACACAAAATTTAAATGACTATGTCCACGCTCATCATGGCAGAGCAATTATGGCTAAAGCAGGGATAGCTCATATTATTGCAACAATGATGGAGCATAAAGCCTCCCTCGGTGGTGAGTTTTGTGGCCATTTCTATTTTAATGACCGATGGATTAATTCGAATGATGGCATTTATGCTGCTGTACGTATTTTAGAACTGTTAAGTGAGCAATCAGTGGATGATAGCCATCTTTTTTTCGCCCAATTTCCGAAATCTTATAGTACAGGCGAATTGAAAATCGAGATTGCTGAGCATTTGAAAGAAGAGTTCATGCGCCAGTTTTTACTCCATGCCCCCTTTTATTTGCATGGTGAGCTTATCCAAATTGATGGTTTAAGAGCTAATTTACCTAATGCATGGGGATTAATTCGTGCATCCAATACGCGCCCATACCTAACCTTGCGCTTTGAAGCAAAAACTATGGAAGCCCTGCAAGAAATTCAATGGATGTTTGCAAAAATGATTACGATGATTAATTCATCATTGCGTCTGCCTTTTTGAGCGACTTAATAGGCTTTTACCGGGGAAATAAAACCTTTTGGTTTCATTGCCCAAAGCGAACACTCAATTTGCTGGAGGACATTTTCTGCTGTATTACCAATAATAAAGCCAGTTATTCCTGTACGTGCTACAGTCCCCATAATTAAGACATCAATTTGCTTAGTAGCAACAAGTCCCGGAATTGACTCAGTAGGGTCTCCTTTGAGATGGAAAATCGTGGGTTGACTATGAATTTTAGATTTTTTAATTAATTGGCTCAGGCTAAGATAACTGGTATTACGTTCTTGTAAAATTACTTCTTCAACTGCCTCTTCAGGCATATTAAGCCAGCTACTGCTGCGCAGGAATTTTTCCAGTGGCAAATCCCAACAAGAAATAATATTCAATTGCCCCTCATAGTAATGAGTCAAACTATCGGCTAGTTTTAATAGATTTTTGGTTAAATCATATTCTTCGGGATTTTTATTATCAGGGTCAATGGCTACAGCAAGCTTAATGTTTTGTACTTGTCTCTTTGGACGATGCAGGAATAAAACACAGGGACATTTACGCAACAATGCCATATCTACAGCCATAAAACCTTTTTCATTTTCTTTTGTTTTGGCGGCTTTAATCAATAAGTCATGAGAGCGGCGTAATACGCGCTGAACAATGCTAATATCGGGCGTGTTTCCCCACTCCACATCAATCGAGAGTGATTTTGTAGAGAGCTGTTCTGTTTTTGCAGTTTCGAGCATTGTTTTGATATTATTCTTAAGGAAATCTTCATAAGCGTCTTGATGTTGGGCAAATGCTTTAGGAAGCGGAGGCGAAATAACCAGTATATCTAAACAAGCCTGATAATGAGCAGCTAAAGATACTGCTTGTTGAAGCGTTGCTGATTCATTGTAAGTACCATCGCTGACAAACAAAATATTATGAAAACTTTTCATAATAAGGGTCCTTCCTTAACAGGGAATATTCCCTAAGCAGGTCTGTAAAGTATAGTACAGATAACTGATTCAATGGCAGTAAGCGATGGATGGATTGCCGGTTACCCCTGGTATTTGCTCAGGACTAAAGCCGCATTTGCACCGCCAAAAGCAAAATGGTTTGAAAGTGCAATATCAATCGTTTTTGCTCGTGCAAGATTAGGCACATAATCCAGGTCACAAGCTGGGTCTGGCGTGTCAAGATTGATAGTGGGCAACAACAGATTATGTTTTAGACTTAAGGCTGTTGCAATAATTTCCATGGCGCCGGCAGCTCCAATTGCATGACCTGTCATTGCTTTTTGAGCTGTTATCGGAATTTCATACGCCCTGGCGCCGAAAATAGCTTTGATGGTTTCGGTTTCTGTACTGTCATTCAACTGAGTTCCTGTACCATGAGCATTAATGTAATGAATATCATTGCTTGATACTTTAGCATCATCGAGTGCGGCTAAAATAGCTCGTTGTTGTCCTGGGGAACTGGGGGCGGTAACATGAAAAGCATCACAGCTTGCACCAAAGCCAATAATTTCTGCATAAATTTTTGCACCGCGAGATTGGGCTTGTTGTAATTCCTCCAGAATTAATATTCCTGCGCCATCGGCAATGACCATCCCATCACGATGCAGATCGAAAGGACGACAGGCTTTTTGTGGCTGTTCATTGTTAGTTGACATGACTCGTAGTTTGCACCAAGTGGCCATCACTGACTCATGTACTAAAGATTCAGTACCACCACAAATAGCGGTAGATAATCTACCTTGAGCAATTTGTTGATAAGCGCTGCCTATGGCTTCAACAGAGGAAATACACGCATTTGAAATGGTGGAATTAGGGCCTCCTATGCCAAATTCAATGGCAATATGGTTAGCAATCGAATTGGGCATTAATCGAATGACACTGAGGGCAGGAATTTTTTTCCAACCCTCTTTCCCAATAACTTCATATACATATTCAGTTTCAGAGCATCCCCCCATTCCTGTTCCAATGTAGGTTCCTGCATGAATCAATTCATCTGTAGTAAGGCCGGAAAGCTCGATTGCCTGGTGGGCGCAATAAAGAGCGTATTGAGCAGCACGAGGGTAACGTCTACTTTTGTTAAATTGGGGAAGATGATCTAAGGATAAATCGGTAATTTCTCCACCAACTTGTGTGGGATAAGGGGAAGGGTCATAGGATTGGATACGCTTTATTCCACATTGACCTTGGATTGCCGCATTCCAGAACTTATTGAGTCCGGTACCAATGGAAGAGGTAATTTCCATTCCGGTTATAACAACCCTTTTTTTCATTCATTATCCCTTAAGTAGAAGCATTTTTTTCAGGCTAATACTAAAGGCGTGGTTGAAACTCTGTCAAGTTCTTATTTTAGACTATTTAAATTATCAGAATTAGCTAAATGGGGAGGTTTGGAAATCAAGTCACTTAGTTTAGTTATTTCAATTCCCCAGTAATCACATGCATTTTGAGTTAAAAAACCTAAACGTGTATAAAGGTTTAAAGCTTTTTGGTTATGTGTTTCCACATCCAGGTTTAAATGAGGTTTGCCTTCACTTAATGCATGATTAATACAATGAGTAATAAGAGCGGTACCTAAGCCCTGTCCTTGCATTTCTGGGAGAACAGCAATGTCTGAGAGCGTTGCGCCATGTTTTTGCCAACGTAAATGCGCTTTGCCAATCAGTTGATGTTGTGCAAAGGCCAGAATAATTTGATAATTACGTTCCCCAAGAATATGTTGAAAACGAGGCTCTAGTTCCGCGTAGGTTTTATGAAAACAAGCTTCATCCAATTCGCAAAGCTGAGGAATATCTTCGGTTGTTGCTGTCCGGTAGCTTAATTGTTTAGGGTGGCCAAGAAGAGGATTTAAGTCATTGCGTTCCATGTAATATTCACTATGGCGATAAGAAAACCCCAAGTTGGAAAGCCAACGATCATTTAGCCGTGCCGGTGACGAAAAAATTAGTTTAGTATAATTGTATTCGCGGACGAGTGGTAAAATTTGGTGTAACAAGTGCTGCGCGATTTTTTTGCGGCGGGCTTCCGGGTGAATTAATAACGCCACTTCTACAGCATCTTCATAAAAAAAGTAAATACTAAGGAAACCAATCAACTGTTCTTTGTGATAAACCAGAACAATAGTTGGTAACGTTCGCGGTTGCGCAAGAAGATGAAGATATAAATTAGGAATGCTGCCATCGTGCTTTTTACATAATTTGGTTAATTGTTCCAGTTCTTGAAGTTGCTTTTCATTCAGTTGATTGGTTGTATTAAACATAATTATAAAATCGATTTATTTTTTTTAAGAATAGCACATCACTTGGCTTTTATGCGCTTCGGGCTTAAAAATGAAGATTAAGTACGGCTACAACAATTTCTAGGACAATTAAAACAATAATAATGATTTCCAAATTATGGCCATGACGATTATCAAGATAGCCATTAAACATTTCGAAAATTTCATTTAAGGTATCTAAGCGATGATTAATTGCATTAACTCGTCGTTGAATATGTAAATAGCGCTCTAGCATAATAAAATGCGCTTCCAACGTGGGATGTTGCCAGAAATATTTAGGATGATAAAGGAAGTTACTAATCAGGTTCATTTCGCTTTTCGCACCCAGGATTTCACCAATAATTTGCTGAATTTGGTTGCGGCTAATTGCCATTTCCCCCGTATGTGACAGGGTTTGGATCATGGGGTTATATTTTTCAATTAAGCCATCAATAATAGTTTCAAAGTATTGCAGTTTAACTGACTGAGAAAAGCCATAGGATAAACTTAATTTTAATTCGTCCGTGTTATCTTCAATGATAAGGCAGTCGACATCGAAAAAATCATGGGGTTCAATACTGGTTTTGTCTCCATATTGAAAATGAAATTCATCATGGACCAAGATAGCAACTGGCTTTTCAATTAATTGTTTTATCGTTTCTAAATACCTATTAATTTGATAACGCTTGATACCCCAGGAAACAACCGTACCATTTTTAAATACAAAAAGGGTGTGCTCTTTGTCGTTTTTTGGACTAAGTTTTAGCACATCACGGGTTTTTAATGACGTAAATTCATCAGTGCTATTTTTAAAATGTGTATCGATCCGTGATAAATCAATTGATTTGGCGATACAAAAACTTAAGCATTCCATGATAGTAGTAACCTACAAATATTTAGTTGTTTATCGTTAGAAGATATAAACATGGGTTGTGATGCATAATTATATAATAAATTGACTTCTTATCACAAATTTTGTCAAAGGAGCCCGCGATCAAAATCGCGGGATTTGAAGAGTTTTCTACCTCTAATTACGCTTCGCTCTCCGCTATTTCACGGCTAGAATAGGTTTTTTTCCTATCGGTTGCGCCTCCTAACCATTGAGGGCATACCTCCAGAATAGAGGCAATTTTATCCAATTGCTCCTCTGCTGGCAGTATGTGGCCAAAGATAAACGAATTGGCTAAATGACGAGATACATCGAATACCTTTGAAACGGCTTTGATTTTTTCAGATAACTCTTCGGGGAAACCTAATGAAGCTAATTCGCGATTGAAGCGTTGCGAAAATACTTTACTGTTCATTTTCTCACTCCGTGAAAAAACAATATTCAGCACTACGCAAATCAAATGCTGTCCTCATACTGATCTATCAATCCCTGAACCAGATACCAAGAGTTATAACCCATTTTTTTTGAATAGCAAAGCATTTTTTAAATAGAAATCAAGTGCTTATTAGTGTTTGAGATAGTTGGTTAATGAATAGGAGTAATGTGGTTGTTTTCTAAAAGTACATTTTTATTTTAATTTAAACATTTATCTTGGAGAATGGAGGGTATTAGGTTATAATAAGAGCAAGGTGTAATTTGAATGAACATTGAATAATGAAGATATCAAATATTTTAGGATTCAGTGAGAAGGGAAATCATGTTAGCGCTCATGAGACCCATTTTGGGACCATAGCCTATGATAACCAAGGGCAAGCGCACCATGTAATTTATAAAAAAAATAAACACCCTGGCCGATATGGGCAACAGGCCTCCGAATTAGAAGCCAGTTTTACTGCCATAGCCAACGCTTTTACAGTTCCTCATCATGCTTTGCAACAAGACATAGTAACAAATGGGGAAGGAAAAATTGTTGGAGTATGCTCCGAGCACGCCGCTCATGCTTTACTGCGCATGCATCAGTCCAATCCAAAAATTACTTTTATGCAAGCAACTCACCCATTTTCTGATAGCGGTGAGGTAACAGAGATTCAATTCAATCAATGGTTAGATAAACATCAAGCGATTGCTCTAGTCCCTACAGAGGAGAAATGGGCGCAATTTGTTAAAGATTTTCAAAATCAAAACAAAGGCAAAAATTTTCATCAGGAATATATTCGCAGGCTGGAAGGGTATTGGAAAGAGCGTCGACAAATAGGTGAACTTGATATCCCTGAAGAAGAGTTTAAAAATTACCTTCAATTAATTAAAGACATCGAATCCGAGGGAGAAGAAGATAATTTAGAAAAAGCTTTTGCGATCCCGGAAAAATTAAAAGCAATGATTTTAAATTGGACGCAGTTAAAGCAGCAATGCCAACTAAAAACAAACGAGAATGTACAGCAAGAAGCGGAGATCGCAAGTTTAGGAGCTGGAAAAGGTTTTAATTTTCTGGATAAATTACCGCAAAACTTTTTTGCCATGTTAATGGATGCCAAAAGGGCCGGTAAAGTACAAATCGATATGGACTCCTTGGCTGATGTGTTTACTACGGCTTATGGCTTGGAGGAAGATGACTTACATAAAGGTAATATCGGCTATTATGTGACTTCAGAAGCGGGTAAGCTTTGTTTTCACTTCTTTAAGATCGATCATGATCTGATGTTTAGTGACAAAGTCATGTCTTCCCGGGGCTCGCCTCGTTTTGCGAATTTAAGCTATACCGAAAAAAAATTTCGTATCAGCCGCTCGGATTTAAAAGATTTTCCTGATTTGCAATATTCGGGAAATCATTATTGGCCTACTAAAAAAGTAATTTTTGGGAAAGGAGATAAAGCTTATCATAGTCGTATGGATCGCGAAGCTTATAAGCAACTGAAACATGATGAAGAGTTTAAGCGAGCAGAATGGAAGCGTTTTTTAAAGCAAGCAGTCATGCCCAACGAGTTCGTTATTGAATGTTTAAAAAGACCTTTAGAGTCTACGAAAACAAATGTAGAAACTGCAGATACCTTAGCTGTAGTTCAGCGTGCGACTGCTTCACGGATGAGTGAGTTGCGTGTGGCACTCCTTGAGACACCCGAATTTAGACAATCTTTTAAAGAAAATAATGAAGAATGGCGAAATTTAATTTTCTTGGAGTTATCGCAACATGCAGCCAAGATAGGGTGTACTGCTGAAGAAATTAAAGCTTACTTATTTGAAACAGAAGCACAAATCGATAGAGTATTATTTGCCTGTGAGTTTTATGAACAAAATACTTCTGCTCAAGCTTTACATGCAGCAATCTATACCCAAAGCTATCGGTGTTATGAGACTACAAGATATTTTAAAAATAGTTTAAATACGACAGATACGTCAGGTGAGACGGCTCTGGATTTGGCAATTCGTCACTATAAAGCAAATTTGACAACGCTTAGAGAGTCTAATGATAAAAATAAGCAAGAATATTATCAAAAGATGACAACCTATTATGCTGATGTGATTTGTGATTTAGACAGGCATCAGGCGCTCTATACTATAGTTGATCCGGAAGCATATAACCAAATACTCAGAGAAGCCAAAAATAACAATTCGCTTTCTCAACTTCCTATCGTTGAAAACTTGCACGACTATAAATGTTGTTTGGAAAATATTCGTAAACAACCCTGGCATAGTCTGAAAGAAGATAAAGTAAGCGCGGTCGCTTTATTAGAAAAAGCTCGCCTGAGCAAAGAGGATTTAGAGCAATTAAGAAAAGAGCTTAGGCCAACGGAGCCTGCAGCACCATTGAAATTTATTAAAGAATTGCGTTCTGAAATTTGGATTGTGAAAAAAATCCGCGGCGCTTATGGGATTACTACGACAGTTCATGACATGCAACAATGTATTGACCGTAAGCTTAAGGAACTAGATAATCAAGAGCGTCAAGAGGCAAGAACTGGTTTTGGTCGAGTAAACATGCAGTCCGCTCATAGGCCATAGTCCACTCTTGCTTGGGTCAGTGTGGGTTTAAATCAACAATGTTTGGTATTAATAAGCAAATAGGAAAATCCTATTTTAAAACGGCTAAGCCTGATGAATTGTTGGTAACTAGTCGTTTTTTTACTCTGCAAGGTGAGGGGCCGTATCGAGGGCAACCTGCCTATTTTCTTCGTTTAGCCAAATGCAATTTGGCTTGTTCTTTTTGTGATACTTATTTTGATGCTGGGGAGTTGCAAAGCTTTTCTTCTTTAATCGCTGAGGCCGATCAAGTTATTGATGCTTTTTTTAAAAAGCGACATCTGCCTACACCTTCATGGGCTCAAGGCCCGCAAAAAAAGATGGTCCTAGTTATAACTGGGGGCGAACCTTCATTGCAATCCAACTTATCTGCGTTTTTGGCAATGGCGCAAAATCATTTTGAACAAGTACAAATTGAATCCAATGGGACTTCTATTTTGGCAGACCTTCCTGAGAGGGTGGCTTTGGTTGTAAGCCCCAAATGTTTGGAAAAAGAGGGAATGGCAATACGCTATCTTGAACCGCATCCCAAGATGTTAGCACGTGCAGATTGTTTAAAATTCGTGATGTCTGCCCCTGAGCATGCCCAATACTCTCCTTATGGTGAGGTTCCTGCATGGGCACATCGATGGGCAGAAGAAACAAATAAACAGTTATTTATCAGCCCAATGAATATTTACTTGCAAGAGCCGAAGCAAGCAAAAATAATGCGTGATGAAAAACGAGAGCTTACTCTGGCAGAACGTTCGCAAATCAATGAGGTAGTGAGCTTCTGGGAACCAGGTCTCTTTGATTTGAAAAAAAATCAGCGTAACCATGAATACGCAGCTGAATATTGCATGAAATATGGCTTCACCCTCAATCTGCAACTTCATCTATTTGCCAGTTTGCCTTAGCACTTTGACTCTTTTGAATCTCGCGGCATCGACCGCGGAGTCCATTAACTGAGCTATGTTCGGAGATAAAATCTTTTCTATTAAACGGAGGTGAACGCTTAAAAATAGTCGCCCATTTTGTAGTTTGGAGTGGACCCCGCGGTCGATGCCGCGGGGATTCGGAAGTTAAGGAGATGGTTAAATTTTATGAGGATCTCTTAGGCATCGGCTGCGGGGCCGTTGCAAGTCTGATTTCCTGATTAGGTTAACCTTTTTTCTAAATTCATTGCATTGGAAACAGTCTGATTTTGATTTTCTTTTGTCAAACCAGGAAAGAATCGGTGCAACTGGTCTGATTTAACGGAAGACAAGGGGCATTTACCCACTAGTTCTTTTAAAACTGGTGGTGCATGCCGCCCTAAAATATCCTTAGACATCCCCTGCACATCATGTAGCATTCCTAAACCAATATGCATGTTATGAATTTCGCTTGCCAGATCATCAATGAGCATTTCACTAGTAATACTTCCCATTTGTTTAGGAAGCATTTCCACATAAATTACCCCTCCTGTAAACGTATTTTTTTCTTCTAAACCATGATAGGCACGCAGAGCCTGAAAATATTGTTGTTCAATTAAATCATTTTTAGGGCCACGGGCTCCCACAATTATGACGTAGGTTTTTACCATATTTATAGCAAATCGACCTATCCAGGTAAGGCTAATCCTATGCAATCCATTTAATTGAAGATCAGTTGCTTTTTTAGCATACTGCTCTAACTGCGG
>CAZTYT010000072.1:0-9435 GCA_964618245.1 uncultured Legionella sp.
ACGATATACCTGGTTTATCAGCACCCGTAAAACGAATAATGCACTTTAAAATGAGACAAATTTTAGACGCTGTTTCACCCTCTAATTTTGTTTTAACTAATCCTGATTTATTTCAAGAGACTTTACGATCGAACGGAAAAAATCTGATTCGCGGCACTGAATTAGCTATTCAGGACATGATAGAAAAATTGACTGGAGCGCCTCCTGCAGGCGCTGAAAATTTCATTCCAGGAAAACAAGTTGCAATAACTAAAGGCAAGGTCGTCTTTAAAAATCATTTAATTGAACTCATTCAATATGAAGCACAAACTAAAACTGTTTATAAGGAACCAATCCTGATTTTACCCGCCTGGATTATGAAATATTATATCCTGGATCTCTTGCCTCATAATTCTTTAGCAAATTGGCTAACCCAGCAAGGACATACTGTATTTATTGTTTCCTGGCGTAACCCAAGCTCTAAAGACAGAAATTTAGGGTTAGATGATTACTATCGATTAGGTGCAATGGCTGCAATTGATACGGTTACGCAACTTATACCTAAAACTAAAATTCATTTGATGGGCTATTGTCTTGGTGGAACTCTGGCAATGATTACAGCGGCTGCCATGGCTAAAAATAAAGATGATCGGATTAAAAGCCTTTCATTGCTGGCCGCACAAGGTGATTTTTCAGAGGCGGGAGAACTACTTCTGTTTATCAATAAAAGTGAGGTTTCTTTCCTCAAAAATATGATGTGGCAAAAAGGTTATTTAGACACCAAACAAATGGCCGGAACTTTTCAAATGCTACGTTCTTATGATCTTATATGGTCAAAAATGGTTCAGGACTACATGCATGGCACACAAAGAGGTTTAATTGCACTTCTCGCATGGAATGCTGATGCTACACGGATGCCATATAAAATGCATAGCGAGTACTTGGAAAAATTATTTCTTAACAATGATTTTGCGGAAGGTCGTTTCTCTATTGAAGGTGAGCACATTGTTGCTGAGAATATTCAAATACCTGCTTTTGTAGTCAGTACGGAAAAAGATCACGTGGCCCCTTGGAAATCAGTATATAAGACCCATTTACTCATTAATAGTGATATTACTTTTGTGCTTACCAATGGTGGTCACAATGCTGGAATAGTGAGTGAGCCAGGGCATAAAGATCGCAGTTATCACATTCGTGAGCGTAAGAAAGATTCAACTTATATTGATCCAAAAACCTGGTTAAAAGAAGCGGCAACCAAAAAGGGGTCATGGTGGATTGCTTGGCATGAATGGTTAGTTAAACAGTCAAACCCTAGATTGGTATCTCCTCCTGTACTTAATAAAAAATTACCTGATGCCCCCGGAAAATATGTGTTACAAAAATAAGAATATAAAGAGAGCGCAAACATGATGGACAAAGACTATTACAAAATAATGGGATTAAGCCAAGATGCCACTGAAAAAGACATTAAAACGGCCTATCGAAGATTAGCACGTAAATACCATCCAGATATTAGCAAAGAACCTAATGCGGAAGAGCAATTTAAAGAAATGGGGGAAGCATATGAAGTTTTAAAAGATCCCGTTAAAAGAGCAGAATATGATCAATACCTTAAAAATCGTGCTTATCAAGCTCAAGGACAACAATATTACCGCTCATCAGAACGTCCTGAATACACGAATTCCTATCAAGATACCGGTTTTAATGAAGATCTTTTTGAGTCTTTATTTGGTCACTCTCGTTACCAAAAACACCCCAGAGCAGGACAAGATTATCAAGGCAAGATTAATATTAGCCTGGAAGAAGCTTACAACGGAACTGTAAAGAGCATTCAGGTTCCACAAGAAAAAAATGGCGAAATAACAACCCAAACCCTTAATGTGAAGATTCCTCCAGGAATTAAATCTGGTCAACAAATTCGTTTGGCCGGACAAGGAGCTCCAGGCATTCACGGTGGGCCACGTGGGAATATTTTTATTACAATTAATGTGGATAAACACTCTATTTTTGATGTCATGGAAAATGATATTTATCTGACTTTGCCTGTCACTCCCTGGGAGGTTGCTTTAGGAGCCACTATCACGGTACCGACCTTAGCAGGCAAAATTGATTTAAAAATTCCTCCTGGTTCTCAAGGAGGGCAAAAATTAAGAATTAAAAATCGGGGTCTACCGGGTACCACATCAGGCGATCAATATGTATTATTAAAAATAATTACTCCACCTGCTACTACGGATAAGGCAAAAGACTTATATAAAAAAATGGCAGAAGAGATGCCATTTGATCCGCGCAATAAAATGGGAGCGTAAGCATGAATCATAACCAAATTATCGAAGGCGTGCTTATTGAAGAGACAGAAACTTTTTCTTATCTTGAAGTTTGCCACAAATACAATATACCAGAAGAATTGCTTAGTGAATTAATGGAATACGGCTTATTTTCCAATAAATCCTCTCAATTAGAACAACTAAAATTGAATGCAAAAGAATTGCATCGAATAGAATCTGCTTTTCGTCTGCACCTTGATTTAGGGGTTAATTTACCAGGGGTTGTACTGGCAATTGAATTATTGGAGAAAATAGAACAATTGGATAATGAGCTTAAAATTTTACGAAAACATTTTTGATGGATAGCATTACCGCTCTTATGGTATGAGCCTTAGCAGATAATGCTATAAAATACTTCTAATAATATTGCCCCTCGTTGTAATAAAGTAATACAATGGCTAATAATACCTATAAATAAGTTAAACTTATGCGACCAGTATTTATTATCCTGATTATTGCTTTGGTTGTTTTACAACATAAGCTCTGGCTAGGCGATGGAAATATAATTCAATGGGTTTCTCTAGAAAAAAAACTGGCCAAGCACGAGGAAGAAAATAACAAATTAGCCGCTCGTAATAAAGCATTAGAGGCGGATATTAAAGAACTGAAAAGCGGTGATCAAGCGCTTGAAGAACAAGCTCGTTATGAGTTAGGAATGGTCAAACAAAATGAAGAATATTATCAGTTTGTAGATTAAGCTAGAGGTCAAATGTCGCATAAGCGTCAAGCTTAAGGTTGTCATTGCGAGCATAGCGAAGAAACTAGAGCGAACTTCGAAAAAAAACATAATGCGGACTTGCTTCACTATGTTCGCAACGCAGGGCTTTTAAATGGGCGTACTACCACTTAGTCCGGCAATTTTTCTCAAACAGCCAAAAGATCAAGTTCCTCAGGAGGCTGTCTATCCCAAAGACTTAGGACAAATCCTCCGCCTCCCGAACCCGTTGGCTTGACAGCTAATGCTCCACCCGCAATTAATCGGTTCATATGTTGTTGTAAACTTTCACTCACTAAACCCCAACGAATAAAGCAATCAGCCGCCTTATTAATTGCCTGTGCAAGATTTTCTATAGCTTCGTTACCGCCCTGCTCTATGGCAAACCTTGCTTCTTCAACTGCTTTTGCCATTTGCAGATCAAGGTGCTTTGCCAATTCGGGCTCTTTGTCCCATAAATTTTGCACCTGTTGAATACAATGAGAAGTAATGCCAATCTGGTTACAAGAAGAAAGAAAACATTTTGGCTGAATGACTTGCTTTAAGGGTGTGCTTACTCCTGCCTGAAAATGAACACCGCCCTGTGCTGCTACTCCTGCAACATCAAGTCCACTACTTTTTCCATGAAACAGATGCTCTAATTCTTTGGCAAAAATATGACACTGTTCAATATCAAGTAATCGCTGTGCACAAAACCAACGGCCCATAGCCACACAAAGTGCAGCAGATGCCCCCATACCTACGCCTACCGGAATAGAGCTTTCCAGATGAAAATGCCCACCTAATTGATTTAATGAATGACCCAACAATTGCATACCATGTTCAATTACACTCCAGAACAACAGCTGCATATCAGCACCACTGCTTCCACTATAATCAGCACTTAAAGAAGAGGATGCTGCAACATAGCGCAACATTAATTTTTTTTCTTTTACAGGGAATACCAAGGCAGCATGGCCTCTTACCACTGCGTGCTCCCCTGCTAAAATCCATTTACCATAAGTCGTTGTTTCAAAATCACAAAACTTCATAATGTCCCGCCAGGTAATCCCGTTTAAATTCGCGCGCCATTTCCACCTGATCTGGGCGATATAATAAATGAATATTTGGTCCCGCATCCATAGTCACAATAGGACCATCACCTTTTTTATCCCAAAATTGCTGTAATTGCTGAAGCACTAATAAACTATTATCTGTTATATAAGAAAATGGTTGCGCACAAGTACTAAATAATTGGTGCATATCCTGAAACTCACGCCAACAAATTTGATAAATGGATTTCCAATCCTGTGCACTAAAAGCATTAAGCAGACCTGTTAAATTTTCTTCTGCTCTTTGAGCACGAGTAGCATAAAGCTTACTTGTTTTAACCCGTTGGTGTGCTTCACTGGAGGAGACTGCTTTTTTATCGGCATTAATCAACACAACCTGATGGATTAATTCCGAATAAGGTAAATCTATTGTTTCAACCAGATCTTCTCGCCATAAAGCCCAAGGGGAATAAAATGAACGACAAGAAGAACCAGATCCTAAGCGACTAATACTAGCTTGTTCATCGACGGTAAGCATGTCTTGATTGGTTAATTGTGACAAAGCAAAAGAGGCGCAACGTGTTAAAGCCGCGAAACTGGACGCTGAGCTTGCCATACCACTACTATGAGGGAAATTATTACAAGATTTTACCAGGAAATTACCCTCATATCCGTACCGTTTTTTTATGCGAACCAAATGATCTAGAAATTTTTTCTGACCTGCCTCAGTTAGAGAAAAGGTGGGCATGCCAGAAATAATTAATGGTTCCCAAATATCTTCCTTCGTTTCTGTTGTTTCCAGTCTTACCGTACTTAAAAGATTGTTTAAAGTATATGACAAAGAAGCATTATCAGGATTATTCGCATTAGCTTCTTTTTTTCCCATGTATTTAATCAAAGCTATATTGGCGGGTGCATGAGCAAGCCAATGCATAGTATTTCTCCTCGGAATCAATGGTAAACTATACAGAGAGTTATATGGTACGTAGTTTTGAATTCGCCAATTGAGCAGTAGGAGTATCAGGATACGCCCGAACGACTTGTTGAAGGTATTTTTTTGCCTCAGGCTTATTTCCCATCTCCGCATAGGCATAACCTACTTTCAACATACTAGCTGCAGATTTACTTGAAGTAGGGAATTGTTGTAACACCACATTAAAATGTTCAATTGATTTTGTATAATCTTTTTTCACTAAATACAACTCGCCTAACCAATATTCAGCATTAGCTGTGTACCCACCTTTAGGATATTTTTGTACAAAGGTATTCATTGAGTTAATAGCATCATCATAACGTCGATTTTTAACCAGTTCATAAGCGGCTAAATAACTGATCTGCTCATCTGCAGGATTAGCACGTGACACTGGAACTATTGCAGGTGACGCGGCTATTTTAGCAGAAGCTGACTGAGTTGAAGACGCTGTAGTCTGTGGTGCAGATGATTTAGATCCCATAGCGAGATCCATTGGTTGGCTAGCGTTAGTTTTAGCGGAGGCTGTTGCATTACCACCTAACCGGGCATCTAAATCTTTATAAAAAGCGACTTGTTGTTGCTGTAATAATTTTAAATCATGAGCCTGTACTTCTAATTGCCCACGAAGTTCTTGCAACTCTTGTTGTAAACTCTGGATTTTTTCAATTAATGACGCATTATCAGCGACATTAGCGCCAACTGGGGCAGCATTAGTCTGGTCATCTTTAGCTAGAGCCTGACTATCATCTTGATAACTATCAGATGGGTAATCATTCTGAGCCTGATCAAATTGAGACTCATCATTGTACTTTGAATCAACAACAGGTGCTTGCACCTGTTGTCTATCAGTCATTGCAAAATTGTCACTATCATCCACCACGGGCGCCTCTGACCAGCAGGCCAAAGGAAAAATTAATGAAAAACCAGCGGCGATAATGTGCCTTTTGCAATGAATCATCTTGTTGCCTCATAAGTAAACTCTACACGTCGATTTTGTGCATGCGACGCTTCATCATGTCCTAAATTAATCGGACGCTCTTTTCCATAACTTACCACACGCATTTGATGTCTGCTCACTCCAGCCATACGTAAAATATCTGCTACAGTATTCGCACGACGCTCACCAAGTGCTACGTTATATTCACGACTTCCACGCTCGTCAGTATGTCCTGCAATTAAAACACGGGCACCAGCATGTGATTTCAGGTACTCAGCTTGAGCATTAACTGATGGCAAATATTTAGGATTTAAAACACTGTCATCATAAGAGAATAAATACAGTTGATTATGAGGTGCTTGAGTAGTATAAGACTCACCAGGTTCTTGACCAGCAAAATGGGTGAAGTGCCCTAAACCTTGAGCAGAAGCCCCTGCGTCACTAACACCTGCCCCATCAGCAACCCCTGGCGCTTTAGAACAAGCAGCAACAAATAAAACACTTGCTGCAAGCAGACCTAACTTACAAATCGATCCGGCTTTCATCCTCAATCTCCTTCATTCTTTTTATTATTAAAATTACAAAATTCCCATATAGGGTTCTTGAGGCGACATTGTACAATTCTTTTTATTTTTTGGCTACAGGAGACAAAGGAATCTATAGAAATTGAAGTTTTTGTTGGGCCAAGGCCCAACCTACAGTATTACCCTTTATTTTGAATATGGGAAACCACGAACGCTGTGGTGCTTGCAGTAAATTGGCGAGCCGCCTGATTTGCTGCAACAACCCCCCCATAAGGAGTATCTGATGGGCATGGAACTTGCAAATTAATGACCTTTGACGCTATCACTTTATTGTCAATTATACGTGTCAATACAACCTTGGCCGCAAATTCCAAGACACTTGGCTTTTTAAGGAAATTTTGCTCCAAGGATAATAATTGGGTATCCAGGCGATAATTGGCCCCCTGGCTATATGAACTAGACATTACTGCATAAAAAAATCCTGTTTTTTGCAAACTTTGTACCATCAGGGGGAAAAGCATCTCTGCTGGTGGGCTCACCCATGCATTTTTAACAAAAGAAGCACGTTCAAATGGTTTATTAATATAAAGCATCTGTTGAGTTTGATAACCCGCTACGGATTCTGGTGCAGTAACCCATAAAGCAATAGGTCGTGGATGCTTGGTGAATTGCTTGCTACTATAATCTGTTAATTGATATTGGTTAGTCACCGGAACCTTGACTGGTGAACAGGCCATAAGTGCCAAAAGCATGATCCCTGTACTAATAGCTTTCAATAGTTTCATCTCTTACTCTCCCGGTCCGGGTTTTGGTGGCGCACTCCCCCGAATCACTACTGAAGGATTTTGACGCATTTCGCTACTAACTTGCTCTAAATTAGCAGCAATGCTGTTTAATCGGCGTAACAAGCTCGTTGCCGGAGCAAGAGTTTCCTGAGAGAGCTTATCCAAGGTTTCTTTACCTGCTCCCATTGTACTGGACACACTTGTACCTGCTTTGCTCAAACTATCAGCCATTGTTTTGAATTTGGCTACACCGGTTTCAAACTCTTTAAGCAAATGCGGTAAATCATGGCTGGCTTTCGCAACATTATCCAGAAAAACATCTGCATTTTTTATACTGTGATCAATGTTTGAACGATTTTGTGCAACGGTAGTAGTAAGTTGATCCATATTATCTAATATATTCCGTACATGCCTGGCATTTTCCTCATTGAAAATATGCTGCGCTTGCGAACTTACTTTACCAATGCTTTCTGACACTTCTTTCAATAAACTATCCAATTGATTCAATAAAGAAGGTTTTGCTGGAATAACCGGATATGGCTCACCTGGCATTTTTTGAATGGGAGTCAGATCCGAAGAACCTGCAGTTAACCCGATATAGGTCACACCAGTAATTCCCTGAGAAATCAAAGTAGCCGAGGTGCTAGTAGTAATCGGAGTTCCTTTTTCGATACTTAAAAGAATTTCAACCTGGCGGGGATCATTTTTATTTAATTTAATTTCATGAACATAACCTACTTGCACTCCGTTGTATTTTACAGGGGCATCTTTACTTAATCCAGAAGCGGGTTCATGCAAATACACCGTATACAAAGTATACGTTTTTTGGTTAAAACCAACAGATAACCATAACATGGTAGACAAAAGCCCTACTGTTAGTATGAGTACGACCACACCCACTATGGTGTAATTGGTTTTCTCTTCCAAGTATGTTATCTCCCAAGCCTAACTGCTGTTTATATAGCGTTACTCACTTTATATTTCGTTGCAAGCCTTGTTTAAAATTTAGTGGGTCATGCTATACCTTACTAAAGTAATCAACAATCATTTCATTTTTATTTTTCATCAAATCCTTGATAGGTTCAACACTTAAAATTCGTCCATCACCAACAAACGCAACTCGATCAGTAGTTCGTTTCAATGACTCAATGTCATGGCTTACCATCACGATAGTCAAATTTAGCGCATCTCTTAAAAATACAACTAAATCATCAAAAAGTCTCGCGCTACGAGGATCCAAACCAGTAGTCGGCTCATCCAGAAATAACAATTCAGGATCCATCGCTATCGCACGGGCAGCAGCAGCCCGTCGTTGCATTCCTCCGCTTAACTCTGAAGGTAATTTCCCTGCGGATTCTTTAGGTAAACCTACTAAAGCAATTTTCAATAAAGCTAGCTCTCGCATAAATTCAAGTGGCAAATTAGTGAATTCATGCATGGGAAACATGATGTTTTCCAATACATTCATGGATGAAAATAATGCGCTATGTTGAAAAAGCATTCCCCAACGACGCCTTATCAAAAATGATTGCTGGGGATCCAACTGGCTAATGTCCTGTCCGAATACTTTGATAGTGCCAGCTGTAGGTTTTAATAACATTAATATGCTACGCAATATCGTGGTCTTACCACTTCCTGAACCACCAATAATAGCAAGAATTTCGCCTTTTTTGACCGTCAAATTAACATCTGAGTGCACCCATTGACCACCAAGAAAGTTCTTCATGCCCTTAATTTCAATAATTGGTTCGCTCATCTATAACTTCATCCAGCTATAAACTACTGAGTAAATTGCATCAGCAATAATAATTAGAAATAATGACTGCACTACACTTTTGGTTGTTTGGCTACCAATATTTTTATCGGTGCCCGCCTCTACTCGAAATCCTTGAAAACATCCCACCAAAGCAATTAACAGGGCAAATGCCGGGGCTTTATAAAGACCTAATCTTAACTGAGAAAGCCCTACAGATTCTCTTAGTCGTTCTAAAAAATCCAAAAAACCAATGCCCAGCATGTTATTAGACATGATCATAGAACCTAAAATACTAAAAACATCAGACCAAAAAATCAATAAAGGGAACGCAATCAATAAAGCCAGCACTTTGGGCAAAACCAACATTTCAGTGGGTGACAATCCCATCGTTAATAAAGCATCAACTTC
>CAZTYT010000073.1:0-9330 GCA_964618245.1 uncultured Legionella sp.
CTTCTGAGCAGGAATGGCGCGACAAATTGCAACAACTAAAACAACAAGGGAAAACTGAGCAGGCAAAGTCCATTGAGAAAAAACTGGGGAATAAAAATACAGAAATTAAAAAGAAAAATGTCGAAATAATAGCAGAAATAAACCCAGTGAAAAAAGACAACAAAATTAAGAAAAGAAAAAATACAGAGGTAACTCATAATACAGATAAAAAAGAAAATGAAGCCACATTAAATGAGATAGAAATAATACAATTTTTAAATATGCTACTTGCAAATTTCACTCAACAATCGGTTGAAACAGTGAAAAAAATGCTCAAGCAAAAGTGTCTTGAAGAAAATTTATTTACGATGTCCTTAAGTATTCTTTCTCCAAACATTCATTATTCGATGATTGAATGGCTCATTAGGTCTAATCAACATCATAAAATGATAATAGCAGTCATTGAAATACTAAATGAGCTTATAAAAGATTCTTCAACACCACAAAATATTGAAGAACTAAACAGAATAGTAAAGTTAATATGTCGTATTGCCTCTCTTCCTGATACAAAGCAAAACGTTGATATGTCTATTCTCTATCAACTATTACTTACTAATAAAATTGATGATCAATTATTTTCTTTTATTGGTCAATATGCCCCTAAAGAAAGTTTAGATACCTTTTTTAACACTCCAGGAACTCTAGGTTTAAGAGTGATTCCTTATACCATAAAGTACAATACCCATAGAATAATAAGAAGACTCCACCTTGTCCGTAATTTAAATCTCCTATTTGATACACATGATATGGCTGCACCACATTATGCAATTATTTATAATAATGAAGAAGCACTAGAAATACTCAAAGAATTGGACGTAAAATTGGACTTAGAGTCTCCAACAAAAGGCAGCCCCATTAGGCTTGCTGCAAGTATGACAGACATAAAAAAGGGAATAATTAATAAACTGCATTACTTAGGATGTGATACAAGTACTCCTGATAAAAGCGGAATGCTTCCAATCCACCACGCAGCAAGTTCAGGAAACGTCATAGCGCTACAACAATTAATAAAGATTAAGCCTACTGATGTTAATGCAAAAAGCGCGATAGGCTCGGTTCCTGTTCAACACGCTGTCTTAGCAGGTAAGGGGCTCGCATTTATTGCATTATATACAGCCGGCGCATCACTGATAAACAGTGAAGTGGCTCACTGGGCTGCCAGTAGCAATCAAATTAGCATACTTCGTATATTAAAAAAAATTCCCTACGATCTGAACCAAAAAGATAAAAATGGCCTTACACCTGCTGATATTGCATTCAAAAAAGGTTATTTTAATGAAGAAATGAAAGAACTGGGGATGCAATTAACCATCGCATCCTTGCCTGAACTTGAAAAGTCCCAAGCAGGGTCAGAAAATACTCAAATGCCCCCCTATAGTAACAACAACTCCAATTTATTTTTTGCTACTGAAAACTCATCTAAAGAAACAAATCAACTTTTAGCTAATTTCCCTCAACCGCCTCAGTAAATAATCAACCATCCGGTCTGTCCTTAAAGAGTTTTATACGCCCTCCGCGATATCTATCGCGGGGAAATATTTTAATATCTAAACTACTCCTATCTCAACTTCAGGTCTGATTTTTTGCCACTGCTTTAAAGGTGAAACTTCCGGATTCGACATCTTATCTACCGGTAAATAAAATGTTTGTTCTAATAAATGCTGGCCACTAAGCGCTGCATGAGAAACGTGATCAGTAAACACAATCCAGGTACTTTGGGCTGGAAAATCAACTCGTACTTTTTTAACTTGTTTTTGATAAGTATCATCTAGTTTCATGGTGTCATGCAAATGCAGCATGTAATGATCATAAGGTGAGCGCAATGTTTTTGTTGCCTTCACTAGTTTCAACATCTTTGCTTTTAATTTACTGTAAGAAACAATCTGCGGCGCAAAACGTTCTAGCACTTGAGAAAAAGGCTCTCCCAAATTCCATACCCGAGGCTCACTGTTAGGATTTACATTACAAAAAACACGTAAAATCCTTTGTCCATGAACTGGACTTGCTGAAAAAGAATCAACATGTAAACGCGTATCATCTTTTCTTTTTGAGCTGACACGTCCATTTATTTGTGCTGGTCTAAAACTTGTTCTACCCCATTGCAAGTGAGTTATATACTCCGGTAAAGCTAGTTGTATCAATTGGTAAGCAAAATCAGCATATCCTTGCATCATTTTAGACAAATTATTTCCGAGCTCTGGAATAGCTTTTTTATACGCACTTATCTTTTTGCGCACAGGATCATAACTAATATTCTTGCGACTTCCATCTAATATAGCTTCAGACATTAACTCTGCCCCTACTTCAGAAAAGAAATACTCAGGAAAAAATAAAACCCTGCCTTCTTCCAGTTTTTTAATACTTTCCTGATGATTAATCTGAGATACATTTTGTATTGATAAATAAGAATCCATTTTTCAAGCCTATACAGTTTACTTTAATTGAATTGTGCATGGATTAATTTTTTTCTTCCAGTCATTTCTTAAAATTTAGAAACAGCTTAAAGCATTTCCTTTTACAATCCTAATAACGTCTGCAAGGTATGCACATTACTGTTTTCTCTGGCAATGGAAAAAAATGTATTCCGGCATGAATAAAGCAGTGAACTAGCTCTATGAGTAACCTCGCTGACCAACGTCCCGGCATTTGGCCCGGCTGCAACTACTGCTAAGGCGGCTCCTGTCATCATGGCAATTGACTGCCGGTGTTGATATAAAAAATTAATGTATGGGTGGTCTACTGCATAAAGTATGTCTTGATAAAAACGCTGATCAAGACGAGCCTGCAACAGGCCTAGCAATGCAGCAGAACCCTTGCAAGCAAAAGCCAGCTCTCGCACAATGAGAAAATTTTCTTCATTGTAATCAATATGTGCAGGTAATAATTCCATAATAATCTTGAGGCATTTAGCATTATCACGAATCATTGTATCGCCAACATTATTTTCAATTTTTATTAGTTCCAACCGCTTGTTTTCTGGCAATGATTTTAAAATGATCTTGAGACATTCTGGTTGATTTGCAGCCAAATGAAGCACTGTATCACCATTTTTATTTTGCATCTGAACCACTTCTGTACGCTTACTCTTTGGCAATTGTTCTAAAATGAATTTGAGACTTTCCGATTGACGTATAACCATAGCCCAGTGGAGCATCGTGTCTCCATTTTTATTTTGACTTTTAACTGCGTCAAATTTCATATTTTCTGGCAATACCCCTAAGATAATTTTGAGAAAGTTAAGTTTATTTGCAGCACAATGAAGTATTGTATAGTCTTGTTTATCTGAAATTATCATCGCTGCTAAGCGGTCATTTTCTGGTAATAGCTTTAGAATAGTCTTCAGACACTTAGGATTATGGGCTGCAAAATGAAGTGCTGTTTTGCCATATTGATCTTGAGTTTTTACTGCCGCTAAACGCTCTTTTTTAGGATATAACTTTAAAATAGCCCTGTAGCTTTCAGAATCTTTACCAGCGCAATGAAGAGCTGTTCTTCCTTCTTGATTTTGAATCCTAACTACTCTTAATCGCTCATTTTTTGGATACAATTTTAAAATCATTTGAAGACTTTCAACGTTATTAGCAGCATAATGAAGCACTAGATTTCCCTGCTTATTTTTAATGTCCACTGCCTCTAAATGTTCATTTTTCGGATATAACCCTAAAACTGTCCTGAGACTTTCAACGTTTTCAGCAGCATAATGAAGCACTGTACTACCATTTTCTTCTGTAACTTTCACCGCTGCCAAGCGTTTGTTTGGGGGGTAAACTCCTAGAACAATCTTAAGACTTTTAGGGTTTCCCGCAATATGATGAAGCACCGTCTTGCCATTTTTATCTTTAACCTTCAGTGCCTTTAAACGTTCATTTTTAGGCAATAACTCGAGAATAGCCATAAGGCAGTTAAAGTTAGGTGCAGCCGTATGAAGTACCGTGTTGCCGTATTTATCATTCAATATAAGTGCAGCCAAACGCTCTTTTCGCTTTGGATATAAGGCTAAAATCATCTTAAGGCTTTCAGGGCTACGAACAGCGCAATGAAGTGTTGTTACATCGCATTCATTTTTAGTCTTCACTGCTTCCAAACGTTCATTTTCTGGTAGGGCCTCAAGGATTATCTTGAGGCTTTCAGGATTTAAAGCAGCAGCTAAATGAAGCATATCCAAATCATAACAGTCTGGCAGCCTCACTGCTGCAATAAACTCCTCCGGGCATGATTCGAAAATGACTTTAAGGCTCGCAGGAAAAGAAACAGCAAGATGTAGCAGCTTTCCTTTATGGTCATCCAACTTCATAGCATCTAAACGTTGCTCTACCGATAGCATACGCCATATCAGGACAAATAATTCCGGGTGTTCTACTGCTAATAGTAATAAATTTTTTTCAGAATTTGTTTTTTTAACTAAGTGATTGATATCGATAAAATATTTAATAACAATATTTTGTTTTTCCTCGGGAAGTAATAACAATAAGGAAATATAATCTTTTCCTTTTTGCAGATAATAGGTTTTAAGTTTTTTCCCTAAATGCTGGCTTAAGATCTCTACTTTTTCAACAGATAACTGCAAGAATAAAATCACTAAGTTTTCTACATTGCCTACCGCAATGGACCAGTTGTTGAGATACTCCTCGGTCATCAACTCTGCAATTTCTGTTGCGGCCAAATCATTGAGAAGCTGAGTTAAGGATTCAACATTAGTTACTTTTAAAGCAATGCCATAATGTTCTATAAGACGTTTAGTCATAGGCAATCGTTCATGGCCTTCTAATTGATTGGCAGCTATCGCTTGATTCAGTACTGTTAACTGTTTTTTTAATAATTGCTGGTCTATTTGAAGAAGTTGACTTAAGTTAGCTTCACTTGGACTAATACTGGCTAATTTTGTCTCCTGGCCTTGCATAGCCTTTTGCAACTCTTCTCTTCTAGTGGCCATACAGGTTTCTATCAGAGTAATTTTAGGCTCACCAGGATAATAAACACCAATGCAATGGCGCAATTTCATTAACTGCTCTTGCAATGCTGGCGTTAAAACTTGAGAAAGCTTCTCTTTATCAAGGGTGGCGTAATAATCAAAAAACCGTCGGATGGACAATTCCGCAGTAGCTCCTGATTCATGTTCCTTGCCTACCCCATGAATACTATTAAAATAAAGCGACTTGGATAATATAGTAAGCTGCCCTAGTAAATTGCTTTTACTCTCCCTATACCCTTTTAAACGTCGGTCTATCTCAGCAATAGATTGAGTAATTGAATTATGTTCACCTAAACGAGTGCATTCGGAAGGTGTTAATTGTGTCGGGTTAGCCGCTTGATATTTTTTGTCATATTGGTAATAAACATTATTAATTTGAGCTTCATTACTCCCTTCTCCTAACTTATTAAGTGCCCATAAAGGAATAATATATTCAGCGCTATCAGCAATAAGATGTGTTTTTAAAAATTGAATAATAATCTCTTCATTATTTGCTTGGTTCTCACTTAGTACCAGTTCAGCTATTTTCACATCCGATAGCTCATAATTGCATTCTCTGGGTGTGTACGTACATTCCAGCTCGCCTAACAGTAAACCTGGCATTAACAATTGAAGAACTTCCATCAGAGATGGACATTTACCTAGACTTGCACCTAACGCCTCATAAGCCACACTTATTAAAAACTTCGTTACGGCCGTCTCAGGTATTGATGTATAAGATAGGGATGTGCCTTGAATCAAGGTCCATAATGCCTTCAAATGATTTTGAATATCGTTTAAAGGCACTATTGTAGTTGGTGTATTACTATCCTCGGAAAGCAAAGAAGAAAATAGTTGATGAACATATTCACTATGCTTTTTTAATAACTCTTTTTTTATCTTTGGTGATTCACTATTACTAACAGTCTCTATTTCACTTGATAAAAGCAGATTTTCTAATAAAGCCTTCAGGCGGACTTTTTGCATCATAGCAATACCCAAAAAGATTAATTTAAGAACTAAATGAATTCGATACTATCATGAGCTCGAATTTAAATACATAAGAGGATAGCATGGTGAGTTGCAATATATTACGGATTTTGAGGTGGTTTGAGAGTAGTTAGAACATTGACTCTATAGTCATTCAGGCAAATAGCCCCTCCTAGAATAAGGAGGGGATGAAGAATTTTCTGAAAATTACGCTTATGAGTTATTTCATTGGCGCTTCAGGAATCTTATCAATAATCCAGACAACTTGTCCGCCTACCAAATCAGCAGAGAAATTACCGCTCTGAGAGTTAACAGTAAATGCAGAAGTCGGTGATAATGGTAGCGTGTTATCAATACCAGGACTTGCAGCAAATAAATGTGTATAACCTACATCAAACCCTAAATTAGGCTTCATTTGGTAATGCGTACCTACAGCAATTGCCCAGCGGTTATTATCGGGTAAGCGAAGATTTCTATCCGTGTTATTAGTTGGAGTCTGATCATAACCACCACCTACACGAAGCATCCATTGCTCATTCACATGGTAATTGGCTCCAATTGCAAAACGCCATGCATCGTTAAAGTTTTGTGGTATGCCGATGTTAGCATTCGCTTGAGTCACAGGGAAAGGAATATCAGTGCTAATGTTAGGCACTGGAACATTGTTTAGTTGAATTCTGTTAAACACATTCCAGCCTGTATAGACTGCTGATCCTAACAAAGCAATCCTGTCATTCAGATCATGATATGCACTTAAAGTAAGTACATCAGGGAATTCTATTGGATTACT
The DNA here is from genome assembly GCA_964618245.1 of uncultured Legionella sp. Classification (GTDB taxonomy): domain Bacteria; phylum Pseudomonadota; class Gammaproteobacteria; order Legionellales; family Legionellaceae; genus Legionella. The sequence continues at coordinate 6,771 of CAZTYT010000073.1, forward strand.
GAATAAATCATTATTCAACCAAACCCCACCTGCTGGTATAGGACCAAGCAAATCAAAATCATTAGCCAGAGGCCCTCTTAATTCGCCATGGCCGTAGAAAACATGTCTTACTCGGGATTCATAGTTTACACCAATACGGGTATGATTATCATTGAATAACCCCATTACTCCCACATGGAAACCAACTCCCCAGGAATACCCTTTATTGAGACTAAACGAGTCAACACTGGCTGGGTTTTCACCTAGTACAGTGAAAAGCGTTGGGGCACCGATCATTTGGTTAAATTTTACACGTGAATATTGAAAATCCAATCCAGCACCAACAGCCAAGTGTTCCGCAACCTGAGAACCAATCTCTGGAGAAATAGTGGTAGTTAATAATTCAGTATAGGTGGCTGAATAACGAACTGGAGAACTTGGAGACCAGTCAGTGGATAAACCAAAAGGCGCGGTAATACTTAAACCAACGGTAGTGTGATCGCCAACAGGTAACGCATAATGTCCTGCAGGTACAAACCCATCATAACTGCCATCAAGGCCATGAAAAGTTTGGACATAGGGCGGCAAACCAACTGTGTTATAAACACTGGAACCATTAATTTTTATTTCGGGAAAAATACCTGTACCACCAGCGGAGATTTGTTGTTCTCTGAGCAATGCCAAACCGGCTGGGTTATACCATCCAGTTGAAGCATCATAAGCTTCCGCAGCAACACCAGCAGCATAATTACCTACAGTGTAGCCTGAGCTTTCACCATATAAGGCAAACCCGGCTGCATGAGCCGTGCTATTAGCTAAAATACCTATCACAGCAGCACTTACAAGCGACCGTAGAGGTTTGTGCATATTCTTCACTCCATACTCCTTCTAAATAACAATATTTCAAAGTTGAATAATTCCATTCCATGACGCAGCAGTTTAACCTGTTTTCCTATCTTTAAAAACATTTTTTTCTTTTTATATTCAATAGGTAATAAAAATAAACCCATAATGAGTCAATTAAAATCACTATGGATTATTAGTAAATTTATTTGGTTAAAAAAAGAATAAATAACATTCATTATTTTTATTACTTAAGAAATAAAACAAAGGAAGTGATCTGCAAAAATTGACCACATAAGCATTTTTATGTACAATTCAGCCGAAATAAAATAATCAATGGTCCAACGATGGAAATCAATAAACTGCATGAAAATCTTAGAAACAGGATAATAAGTGCTAATCTAAAAGAAAATGAACTAAAGCCCGTCCAAAAATATTTATATGATGAACATTCCTATTTCAAATTATTAGCGGCCTGTTTTACTCCCTTTCCTAATCAAGGAAATAAACGCTTTATTGATATCTTAAAAAGTAAAAACCCTGCTTGCATTGAGTATGAATACTTAGGTTACTTACTCTATCAAGCAGCTATTAAAAAATGCCGACTTAAAAATTTACCTGCAAAAGAGATTTCTGAAGAGCAAATTCATTTGATTTGTCTTCAACTTCTTAAAGCTCTCAATCTGAATGATTCAATATACACCAATTTAGCATCCTACCTAAAAAATGAAAACCAGCTAAGACCTTATATTGATTGGATGTTTTCCGCTCAATATCACACTTATATTCCGTACACAGAGTTTTTTTGATTTAATTTTTCGCAAAGAAGGGCAAGAATACCTTAATTCAATACTTAGTATTACCTCCAGCCACCAATCTTATTTTAACTATGCCAAGAAAGTTTTACATTCTTATTCGTTTAAAGATGAGCATTTAAATAGAGTAATTCTCCCTTTTATCCAGGCATTAGAAAAACTTCTTAATGGGAATTTGAGTGAGCAGGCTTTTTCTAATTTTCATCTTGCTGCCCAACAGCTGCAAAAAACCTTGGATACCGACTATGGACACCGCTTTGCGGAAGAAAAAAAGAAATCCATATTGAGAATTACTTCTTTTCTGATTCCAACAATTATTTTTCCACTAGGAATGGCTGCAGGATTTGCTCTTCCGTTTGTTATTCCAACACTAAGCATCGCATTGAGCGTAATAGCCATGATATTACTGATGAGCTTAGCAAGTGCATCTACACTTACACCAATCCTGGTGGGGAAAGTCATTTACCCTCCTAAAGTTGATGCGCCAATAATGACCAAGAAAATTCTTAACGAGGGCAAAAACTATTGTAAGTTTTTTCAAGAGAAACTGGAAAAGAATAAAGAAGCTGAGATACAGGTAGATTTAAGTTTTGCAAATGGTTAGGTACTAATTAAAGGTAAGAGGTTACTTATGAATATAAAAGAACTGCATGCTAATTTAAAACAACGTATTATCGATGCTAATCTGGATTTAGAAGAATTAAAACTGTTGCAAGAGTTTCTCGAAGATGAAAATGCCTATTTTCAATTACTAAGCGCATGCTTCGCTCCTCGGCCTAATCTCCAAAATCAACGCATTATCACTCTGTTAAAAAATGAAAATTCACAACCTATACCGCATGAGTACCTTGGTTTTTTACTTTATAAAGCCAGAGAATTCAAAATCAATCAATATCCCCATAAAGAAGAGCAAATTTACAAAA
>CAZTYT010000074.1:0-1555 GCA_964618245.1 uncultured Legionella sp.
CCAGTTAAGTACATTATCTCTTAACTGGGGTGTACAGATCTATTAAACCACTTCATTATGAATTCCTTTTAAAATATCATAATCACTACTAATTATAGTCTGGTTGAATAGGTAGGAAGACGAAGGGGACGGCCCCCTATAAAAAATGTTCAGGTATTAACTTTTTAAAGGGGACTGTCCCGGACCGTCCCCGTTCATATTTAGTGATTGCTCACCATGAAGATCATACCAGATCCAGTGGGGGGATTTAGCATACTTAAAGAATAACGATGGTGAAATTTCTAGTAAGCCATCCATTGCAATTCCCAGAGAAGGTTTAGACATACTTGTTCATTTACAATTTTAGCATATTGAGCAAAAAACAATCCTTGCCTCATGTGATCACATTGCCGTAGCTATTCTCTAATATACTGATTTAATAGTGTTTTTCATGTGATCATATACTGCTAGACTTTTATTATTTCTTGAATTGTTGGTTGATAATATTCAGCTTTGCCAGTTTTGACGACTAAATTTTCCAATGGCTGATAACAAGCATCACTATGCGTGTGGCCACACAACACTAAAAAATCTATAGATGGATTATTTTTTGCAATTGGCATCAATACATCGCCTATAGCTTTTGAGCTGAAGTAAGGTAACCAGTTATCATCACTAGGCTGGCCATTATGCAAATAAGCCTCTTTGAATGGAGGAACATGAGTTAATACAATGATCTTTTGGGGGTGGTGCTCAATAGCTTGCGTTAAGTCATTATGCAAGGCATTCGCATCAAGGTCTGCCAATTGTTGCATTTTTTGCAACAGTTGGGATTTACCCAGAAGCTTTTCTTGAAATAAATCAGTAATCATTCGGCTATCATTTAACGATATGGGGCTATTTTGATAGTTACCCAACCGACCATCAGCCCAACCATCCTGACCAATTAAAATCGTGTGTTTATCTAGTTGCTGAGGGCCAGATGCAGGCAACCAAAATAAATACTCACTATACTCAGTCAACCCCGTCATTTCATTTCGTACTTGATTTACTTGGCCACGATAATAATCATGGTTACCAAGCACGAAATAAACAGGTTTTTCAATAAAATCTGACAATTCTTGCAATACATTTTTGATACTGGGTGCCTCTGCTATATCACCGCTTAGTAATACACTGTCGCATGCGGTGTTAATAATTTCTTGGTAAAATTTTTTGCGTTCATCTGCATCAAGAAAATTTAAATGAACATCGGTTAACCATGCCTGTTTCATATTACTTACTCTGTATAGAAGTTAATTTTTGTTCGAGTAATTCAATTCGATCATTTGCAAGACTGCCGTATTGAGAAAAATGGCCAGGAATGGCGCCTTTAAATGATGGGGAGGTCATGATCTCTTGTAGTGATTTAACCAAATATTCTTGTAGAGTTGAATCAGCGTTTTTAATTTCATCTACTATTTCAATGCGTCCATCCAGCACTGATACAATATCCTCAAAATCATGGCTGGCGTAGAAATCCATTTTGCCTCTTGTTTTAAAGGCTTCAAATTTGGTTGCTAAAAAATAAGGGGCC
>CAZTYT010000074.1:1655-9329 GCA_964618245.1 uncultured Legionella sp.
GCCTAATTTTGTTGCGACAAACTCTAACATTCTTAGATTCGCCAATTTTACATTATTATCCAGCATGATTTAATTTTTCCTTCAAAAGTTCTGCTGCAAGGTTACGCTCACGTGGACGACCCGAACGCATGACATCAATTAGAACAAGCAATTCATGGAAAGCAGAGTCGGGATTTGCTCGTAACGTTTTTGATAAATTAGGGTGAATAGGTAATAACGCAACACCTCGTTCTTCTCCCATCGCATCAGGCCAAACGGGGATTGGGTCATTCCCTAAGGCAATTTTATCGCGAAAAAGTGGGGCAGCAATTGCTGCGGGTGTACCGCGAGTATATTCACCTAATTTTACTGGAAAGAGGAATTTGATTGAGTGTACTAGAAACTCTTCTGCTGCATGAACATTCGGGAAAAGTTTGCCTTGTTTGTCTTTCCTTAATAACCCCGCTTCCTCTAGTCGCTTTATGCCCGCATTAACTTCAGCTAGACTAATCCCCAATGCCGCGGATAATTGACGCTGGGATAAGTCACTACCGATATTTGCCAATAGCTTTATTAATACAACGCAATCCTGTGACTTTAACATGATATTATTCTCAAAATGACATAAGTAAAGTATATCATAGGTGTTCGCTGTTCGCGAACAGAAGAACGAAATATAAAGGTTAAAGAGACTTAGGTGTGGCATTATACGAAACTATACTTGATGATTCTGGACTGGCATTTTGCTTATAATGTGAAACTGATGATCTCTCTCATCTCCAGAAAATTCTAGCATTCCTAATTCACATAGATGGTTACAATAGGCCTGCACAGTTTTTTGTGGTGATGGCGTATTGTCTAAAAACTCAGGAGGCACAAGCTCTGGATGGTATCTACTAAACTCTTGTAATCTTTCGATACAGCGAGGAACTTTGCAATAAAATTTAATATGACCTGCAACCTCCCTAACACAAAAATACGGCTCACGGTTACTGTTGCAGATGAATGAATGATAAATGACTGCCTGCCAGATACGCCTGTCGCAGCCGAAAATCCAGTCTCCGTCGGGAACGTATCGATTGAGAAAATTTGGTAGCTGTTCCAAAGCTAGATTAGCTCCTTCGCCGTGAACTTGCCAGACAGCATTTCTCTGTAATTCTTTAATTGGCCGCACTTTATGTTTTTTACTGCGAAGCATCTTAACGAGCTTTAAATCTTGCACAAGCTCTGCTTTTACTTGCTCGTTAAGTTCATCATATTTTCTTTCTAGCTCCTGGATCTTTACTGCTAATTGGTTTACCAGCTCTGGATAAATGCGATCTTGGGCTTTAGAATTATGTAGCCAATGAACATGTTTTGGTTCGTTCATATATAACCAGAAGGCTTCTGAGTTTTTCACATCTTCTGGCATCAGGTTTGATAGATTGATTTCTATTGCTGATATATTGGCATTTTTTATTTTATCAATCTTTTGATCATCTACTTTATGTCGATAATAAATTTCTATCATCATCAGCCTGCTATCTTTATTCGCCAGGATGTCGGCTCTCATTCCATGCAGCTCTTTTTCATCTTGTACTGAATCAAAATAGATAATCTTTGTATCCGGTAAAAAAATTTTAGCTTCTGTGTGTTTTATTCCCTTTGAATCTGTTGCAGATGCAGTGTAGACATATTTTGGGAGCGTTATTTGCTTTTTTTCCATTATCATTTGTTTAGCAGCTAAATGAATTGCACTTTCTAGGCCTCCTTTGCATTCCTTAATATTCTTATGCCGGAAGTGATGTTGTTTATTGCTACCTTTAACTGCAATTAGAGGAGATTTACAATTCGGACAGACAATGTTGCTTTTTTCACCACTTTCTACATCAGCAATGTGGACAATGATATTATTTTCATTCAAGCCGAAGGGCAGTTTGATTTCTACAGATTTCATAATAATTACAGCTAATACAACAATAATCTGTGATTTTACCATTTAGCATCTGTAAAGGGTGATAATTGAAGTATTATACTTATTCGCTGTTCGCGAACAGTAATTGGCGGAATTTGGTTCAATTCCCAGGGTAACACTCGATAAAGTGGGGCCTATTTGGGGGCTTTCCCAAAATCCACATTCAAATAATTATTTATTATCAATCAATTACATGGCCAATGTTATGGACGCCGCCCCACTTAATTCCTTGATTTATATATAATAAACATACATATCTTTATGCTGCGGCACCATGTAATCACTAGCTATTTTAGACAAGCCCCTAAACAGAGATTCATTGGCTATACTATATTGAAAGATGATGAATTGCGAAAATTATGACCTTTAATTTTAAAGACTTCCCAAAAGATATACCACTGTATAAATATTTAAAAAATGAGCATGCTGATTTTTTCCTGGAAGGAAAGATCCGAATTGGCACCCTTTTCTATTTTCGAGATATTGAACAACATGGTGATGAAATAGGTGATAGCAATGAGGGAAAGAAAGAGGTTTTTGAGGATATTAAGGAGTTAACTATAGATGATCCTTCTTCTCAAAACTCCTTAAGCAAATTTGCTCAAAAGTTTGTCAAATTAGAGAATACAGCACAAAATACAACTTTTATAAATTGTGAGTTTGTCGAACAGCAACATAGCAACAATTGCTTTATATATTGTATGTCTAAAAATTTTGACAGAAGACTTGGAAGTCAGTTGTATGGTAATGCACATGCTTGCATCAAAATAAAAAGTCCTTATAAATTTATAAATTGTATATCCAAAGTAATAAATAATTGTGCAGTCTTTGTTAACTTATCTTCTGTCATCTACGGAGAAAGAAGGCAATCGTATGGAGAACATAATAACTATCATGCTTCAATAATAAAACCCCCACTGCATAAACATCATAAAGAAGTTAGAGCAATTTGGACACCCAAATTTCAAAGAGAAAACCTTCATTCCCTAGACATTCAAATTCCCGTTAGATACATTAAAAGGCATTGTGAACTTCTTTATCAGGACGAAGGGGACTGTCCCGGACCGTCCCTGTTCATATGAAAGAAAATACCAAGTATCTGCCTCTCTTATCTATTGCTTTGTCATATTGTATTAACACTATTAATGTCCTATAGTTTGCTCTTTCTTAATTCATTATGAATTAAATATCCCTTAGAAAAACCAGCAATTTTATGAGCGGCTTCAAGGAGTAAAAATGAAAGAAGGAATACGTGAAAAAGCGCGATCTATTTTTCAAGAGGCGATCCTGGCTCAAAAATCTTCCATTACTAATACAAACAAAAATTTTCATGCATTGGAAACAGCCGCTCATTTATTAAGTCAATGCGGTGAAATAGAAGATTATCAAGTCCTTGCTTCTCAATACCTCGCTTTTGCTTCCATAACAAAAAAATCAAAGTTTATATAGTGAAGCCATATCATGTTATCACCTGGCAGAAAAAGCTCTGGAGCAAGCTCAGCAGCCTGGCAATGACAATAACCAAAGAAAAAAATTGCTTCGCGATAGAGCAGAATGTTTTGCTAACGCTGCATTATGTTATGTGCATGAATCATCATATTCCGGTTATTCCCTGGTATACCGCGCCCTCCCTTTTTGTCATTTAGCAACGGAGGCGTGGAGAAAAGCTGCAATGCTGCTTGTGCCAACGACACCTTCCGAGTCGATGGAAAATGATGATGCAAGAAAGTTTGTTTACTATATTCAAGAATTAATTAAGACAAATCAATTTCTTACAGATAGAAAAGAGGGGATTGAGTATATTATCTTAAAAGAAAAAGAGAAGGAGGATGGGATAAAAATGGGAGAGGCTGATAAGCCTCAAAAGAAATGCTCTACACTCACCATGCTTTCACAATTTGCTCCTAACCGCTACATTGATGCAAATGAAAAAAATTACCACAAATTAGTTGTTCAATATTACCCACAGGCCATCGAAGTTTTAAATAAAATAGGTGAAAAAAAAATAGAGGACTATCGATTACTTCTCTCGCTGCATCATCAGCTCTTGTTAACCTATATTTATTCCCCTGATTTTGGTTCTCGTCAAACTACACATGAAGCTTATGAGCAATGTGCAGCGATAGTTAATCTCCTCAATAAAAATCCTTTCTTGATATCTGAACTAAAAACTTGGATTGATACAATCGAAAAATGTGTAAAAAGTTATATTAAACTCAATTATTATTTTGGATTAAATCATCCCTCTCAAGTTTCTAATTCAATAAAGAGTATAGAAAAAGCAATAGATCATTGTATGACTTTTGTGACTATGTTGGATTCATTGCCGAGCACTGATTTAAAGGCAGCTTTTGATATGAACAAAAATCACTATCGTCTATTGATGAGAAAAGCGTGCAAATATTACCTTCAATTAAATGGGGATGTAGGACAAGATTGTTTCAAAAAAGCACAGAGTTTGTTAACGACTAACACATATAAAGGAAGTTTAGAAAGCAATGCACCAAAATTTAAAAAAAGTATCCCTATACCTACAAAAAAAATGATTCTTTAATTCTGTTAAAGGGGACGGACCCCTAAAGTTTCTTTTTTTGCAACGGAGCCGTTTCGAATATCACCTAATTTTGTTGCGACAAATTTTAACATTCTTAGATTCGCCGATACCCTACTTTTCTTTATATTCTAATTTATCAAATCGCATTAGTTTATAAGTTACTAATGAGATAACCCAGCTGGAGATAAAAATTCCGATAATAATGTATCCTAAAATATCAAAGTGGCTGTTTAATTCTTTGATTAGATTCCAAATATAGCCATTTGCCTCAATTTTATCAGCTATCAAACCCAGTACCTCAATAGTGCCTAGACAAAAAGCAACGACTACTGAGACAAAAGTGATGGTTAAATTATAATAAAGTTTACGTACAGGATTGATAAATGCCCACCCATAAGCGCCTACCATAAGGATGCTATTTGTCGTATCGATAAGAGTCATCCCAGCAGTAAACAGTGCAGGAAAAATTAAAACGGACCAAAAAGGCAAGCTATGTGCTGTTTGTGATGCGGTGATGCCCAGCAAGATAATTTCAGTCGCTGTGTCAAAACCCAGTCCAAATAAAAAACCTAAAGGATACATCTGCCAGCTATGTGTAATAACTTGAAAGAGGCGCCGGAACCGTCTTGCTAAAAATCCTTGGTTACTCATTAGTAGATTAACATCTTCTGCGCAATATTTGTTTCCCAATCGTACTTGATGGAATATTTTGAAAATGGAAATAAAAATCAATAAATTAATAAGTGAAATTAATATCAAAAATACAGATGAAACAGAAATACAAACAAAATTTCCAATTTCGCGCCATTGAATAAAATTGCTTTGCATCAGTGTCGTAGTAGCCAATGCGACACAAACGGTTGCAATAATAACTACGGTGGAGTGACCTAAAGAAAAAAATAACCCTGATGATACTGGATGTTTGCCTTCTTGCATCAATTTACGTGTCACATTATCGATGGCGGCAAGGTGATCCACATCAACTGCGTGACGTAAACCAAAGGTATAAGCTAATACTGCGGTGCTAAACAATAAGGGATTGTAATGTAAAGAATAAAATGCCCATAACCATACAAATAAATTATAAAGGATTAATAAACCGTAAATACCAGTGATTTTTTTATGAAGGCATCCACCTTGATCACTAAAAATATTATTAAGATATTTTCGCATTAAATAAACCTTAAGATACAAAGAGCATATTCATCAAAGGACTGGCATAACCAGTCGCTGTTGATGAGACGATTTACCCAATTTCCCAACTTAATCTATTGTGTCACTTTTAGCTCTTCTTTGTGTGTGGCGTACCTAGGTAAGGAAACTCCTTAAGAATGTCTGTATGCGGTTTGAGACCGTCAGGAGGACATTCATCCTTGGTGAGAAAAGCAAGTCGGTGATTAATGACATCATCAGTAAAGACACGCCCATTAGGGTATTTTGCTGGTATCGACGGATTAAAATGCAACATGTCAGGCAAAAGACGATGGGCGTCGATAGCCGCAATGGCTTCTTCGCGAGTGTAGTTGCCCGTGTGTCCCATTAAGTGGATAAACTGCTCGGTCCAGCGCTTGCGATCGTTAACCGGCTCGCTGGCATTGAACTCCAGTTTGGTATCGTCCGTGTTGAAGAAACTGCTGACACTTGGATGACCCGCCCGATCGGCATGTATTAACTGGCCGTTTTCATGCACGCTGCATCTTCCCCAGATATGGATCTCAGGATTGGCGCCGAGTTCACTCGTAGGCAGCTCAATTACCATCGAAAACACATTTGCTTCGAGATTTGAATCTACACCGGTCCACGGAGATTTGTTACCAAGATGTGGCGCAGTGAAGTTTCTACCACCTGATGTATCGAACAGGGCCTTGATACCGTCATAGTCGAAAAAGAACGCATCACTGCGGCTACCGGCGAAAAACGTATATTCTCCAGACTTAATGATGTTTGGTTGAGTACCGAAGGAAACCTCTCCCGCACTAATAATCTTCTTCCCAGCCGCTTCGGCAGAGCGCGATTCCTCCCCTTTTGCTATGAAGACATCCACAGTCTGCTTACCGTTGTTCGGTTTTGAAAACACACAGCTAATGGCAATATCCGTCAAGCAATCTCCATTATTGTCAATGTTTAGACGATAGATGGCATCAGGATGGAGCGCATCAGCATTCGGATTGGCATTGAGGATGAGCACGGTCCTTGTTGAATCCTGAGGTGATTGAAATGCATAGAGATCACAGAGATCAAGTCTTTGATCTCCAAGTGGTGGGCCTAGACTAAGGCCAGTAAAATGATTAGACATGTTATTCTCTCCTTAGAAATCCGAAATACTTACGGATTGTTTAGGCTGTAGAGACTTCAATGACAGTCCTCTAGCGTGTACCTAAACCCTTTATCCTTCTGTCTTTATGCAAATTCTTGATAAAGATAATCTGTAACATTATTTATTATAGATCAATTTGATGACCCGCCAATTAGGTACCGGGAGGTACCCAATCAAAAAATGGGTACAACCAGGGTTAAATAGATGTGTTAGTTCTAGAGGTGGACTGGTATGTAAACAAATATCTGGATAAGATATAGTTAGTGTAAAAAATAATGTAACCTGTTGGACTAAAATGATTTCAATGTTTGCAATTCCTAATTGTGATACGGTAAAAAAAGCACGCAATTTCTTAGAAAAAAATAAGATTGATTATGAGTTTATCGATTTTAAAAAATGCCCCCCCACAAAAGCACAAATTCAAGCATGGAGTGATTATTTTGGTGAGCTTCCGATCAACAAAAAAGGGATGACTTATCGAAAGTATAAAGACCACTATGAGGCACTGAATGTCCCGGAAAAAATAGATTTTATTATCAACAATACCTCACTTATCAAGAGACCTATTTTGATTAAAAACGGCCAAGTAATGGCCTTAGGTTTTAACGAAGAACACTATAAAGAACTCCTGAACCCCTAATAGGGGACGGACCCCTATAAAAAATGCTCAGGCACTACAAGCATTAGTTTTAATTAGCTATAGAGATAGATTTGTTGCTTGCAGATTGGATTTTTTTAATATCCCTATCAGACAAGGTAATTGTAAATAAATCTTTATATAGTTTCTGTCTTTCATCTTTATTTATTGCCAATGATAAATACAAAGAATGGGGTGAAATTAGAGTATTATTTTTCCCCAAAGCGTTTGCA
>CAZTYT010000075.1:0-9273 GCA_964618245.1 uncultured Legionella sp.
CCTGGTGAAATTGCTGCAAGAAAGATTACCAATGTTATTGCCAAGAACTCCATTATTTTACACCAAATTAATTGAATATATTGTGCAATATAATTTTATTTGTTAATAATTGCAATTATTTTTATTACCCCTTGTTAAAATATTGTAAATTGCTCAGGTAGGGTATTGTTTTTTCAATATGTTTAATTTATGATAAATTAGTTTATCAAAAAGGTTGGAAAATGCTTGATCAATTTAAATTAGTTTTTTTTGGAAATATGTCCAGTGGTAAAACAGAGCTTGCAACTCAATTTGCTAATTTAGATACAACGGTTCTTGATTTAGATCCAGCAATACCAAATGGAAAACTTAAAAATTATGGACCTACTTCAGGAGCCTCCTACTATTACCAGGATAAAAAACAGGGTGGAGCTAATAATTGGGACATATGGGATACAAGTGGAGATCCAAAATATGATGCGGTGCGTGCGTTGCATTTTCAACGTACTTACGTTGCTTTTTTATGTGTTGATTTATCTAATCCAATTGATCCAGACTCTATTGCTCAACAGTGTCGGTATTTCAAAGAAACTAATCCTTCAATAACAATTTTGGTAGTAGGAACAAAAGCTGATCTTTCACCTGAAAATGCACAAATATTAAAAAACCTGCAAATTAATATTGATGAGAATAATGTTATTGATTCAAATAATATTATTATTACCTCTGCAAAAACAGGGGCAGGGGTTAAACAATTAGTAAAACGTACAGAAGAACTTTGTGAATACTTTAAAAAACATATTCCTGAACACAATAAGCTGGAAATATTAAGAGACGCCAAAAACGCTTTACTTTCACAATTAGAAGAGAATGATGTGCCGTTGGAACAATGCGGCCTCATTAGTAGTGAAATACATACCTTATTAATTCATCTTAAGTATGATAAACCTGACGCTGAGGAGCGTGCTCGTGCGATTAACGCCTTTCTGAAAAATTGTGAAAAGATATTGGATTATAAATATTCTGACGCAACCAAAGCGGTATTAATTTTTGCTGCAACAATAGCAGTAGTTTTTGCTGTAGCTTGTCTGGGCTTTGTTATTGGCTTTGCTTTAGGTGCATGGTCAGGCCCAGGTGCTTTGCTTAGCGGATTAGTAGCTGGTACTACAGCAGCTGTTGCTGTAGCATCTGCAAGCAGTGCTTTAGCTGTAGGAGCTGGTGGTTTAGCCGCTTATAGTTTATTTAAAAGACCGTCCGATATGGCTGCGGTTGATACGTATATGGAAGATATATTCCAAGTTTATCCTAATATCTCCGGTTCCTCTAATGAGTAACTTGATCTTTAATTAGAGCTTTGTTGGGCCAAGGCCCAACCTACATTTCGCCAACAAACTCCCAAGATTCAGTCCATAAGATTCGTTTTAATTCTCCTGTTTTTTCAATTTGTTGTAAGAATAATTCTTTGCTGCTCTCATTGGAGGCAATGATTACCATATTGGCGCTCTTTTGAACTGGTATAACTAAAGTATGTTTAAAATATTTTTTTACCAGTTGAAATAGAGGCCATTGTTCTTGCCAATTAGCCAAATTGACAGCTAAAAACCCGTGATCGGCTATGTTATTTTTGCAATGACTAAAGAATAATTCATTATTACATTCAGAGGGGAATCGATGGGCATCATACAAGTCCACCATTAAATGAGAAAATTGCGTTTTGCTTTGTGCAAGGAAGTCCCTGGCATTTTCTTGTATAATGTGCAAATTCTTTAATTTATCTACATTAAAAAAACGTTTGGCAATCTCAATGACTTCCTCACTATTATCCACTGCCACCAGAAGAGGCACAGCAGGATTGTGGGATAGCATAAGAGGTACTCCACCTCCACCAAGCCCTAATAAGCAAGCACTTCCAGGGTAGTGACGAGCCATCAGTGTTAAAACAGGTAAATAATATAAAATCGGTTTTTGTGGAGTTCGCCGGCTAATCATCGTTTGTAAAGCAGGTGAGCCTAAAGTCAACCATCGATAAAAGCAGTTCTGATAGACTTTATATCCTGAAGGAGATTGATAAATACACCTGCCAAATTTTGTTTTCCACATATCGTCTGTTATTCCATTTGAAATGGATAAATAGAGCCGAGATTTAAAAGTTGGGTTAGTTCATCAAGCGCTTGAAAGTTTTCTTGTATTAATTGAGGATCAACCAGATCTCCAGCAGTAAGTTGAGTACGATAATGTTTTTTTACCCATGTTTCTAATTGATTGAGTAAGAGATCATTAACTAACACTCCTTGATGCATCGCTTGCAATTCTTTTTCATTCAAGGGGACACGTAACCTTAAACAAGCAGGTCCACCACCATTGCGCATGCTTTGTCTAAGATCTAAATAATAAACTTTGTTAATCGGGTTACTGTTGTCTGCAAGTAGAGCATCAATACAGCTTTTAACCTGGGTATTGGTTTGGCATTCGCTAGGTGCAATAAGTATCATGTCATTATTTTCTGCCGTGACAATTTGAGAGTTAAAAATATAAGAATCTACTGCATCCCGAATGCTAAGTTGATCCTGAGGGATTTCAATAATCTTTAATGGAAAGTCAGCTTTCTTTTGTAATTCATCGAATACGGCTTGTTGGCTAGAAAAAGCATATTCATGAACCAGAAAAATTGATTCATTAGCTACTGAAATCACATCATTGTGAAATACTCCCTGATCAATGGCTAATGGGTTTTGTAATGCAAATACAACCTGATTTGCATTTAATTGATGGTTACGTACAATAGCTTGCGAAGCTTCTAATGTTTGACGTGCGGGATATTTTACTGGGCCAGGGTTAGTTCCAAAAGCTTTTTTTCCATAAACAAAAAGATGTATTCCAGGTTGGGAGTGATTCAAGCAAAGGCGATTGTGATTGGCTGCGCCTTCATCTCCTGTCATAGTAGAACGAGGCAGGATCGAATGATGTACAAAATAGCGTGGATCAGCAAAAATAACTTCTAACAATTTTTTCGAAAAATTGGCTTCCTGATGCCGATGTAAATTGCTTATCAGATTTGCGGCAGTGAAATGGGTCTTATTGTCTAAGGTATCTGAACTAGGGGAAACGGTTGCTGCATTTGCGGTCCACATACTGGAAGCAGAATAGCTCGCTGCCAGTAGTTCTGGGGCTAATTGATGGGCTTTGGTAAGTTGATTTTCGATATTGCCATAAAACCCTAATTGTTTCAGGAGTTTTAGATTAGGGCGTTGGTGAGGTGGAAGGACTGCCTGTTTTAACCCCAAATGGTGCAGTAGACGCATTTTTTCCAAACCTTGTAAGGCTGCAGCTTGCGGATTAGAAACACTTAATGCATTAAGCGTTGATGCCACATTACCTGTGGCAAGTCCCGCATAATTATGAGTCGGGCCTACTAAGCCATCCATATTCAATTCATAAACTTTCATTGGTTATCCAAATCAATACCCGGTAATAGTTGCGCAGGTGTTGTTAAAAATTCCTGTTCCATGCTCGCTACTGGATAGGCGCAATAATCTGCAGCAAAAAAGGCACTGGGGCGGTGGTTACCACTACGGCCTACGCCACCGAATGGAAGGCTACTTGCAGCACCAGTTGTCGGGCGATTCCAATTAATTAAACCTGCCCGAACTTTTTGATAAAAATGATGATAGTGATTTTTATTATCACTTAATAAGCCAGCTGCTAATCCATATCGAGTCTGGTTTGCTAAATAAATCGCTTCATCAAAATCATCGTAACGATAAATTTGTAGAATAGGCGCAAAAATTTCCTCGTCTGTTGGTTTTAATACTTGGCTCATATCAATAATACCTGGAGACAACAAGCCTGTATTTTCGTGCATAAGCGTCATGGTCAATAAGCTTTTTCCGCCTGAGTCAATTAAACGTTGTTGATTTTGCAAGTGTTTCTGCGCTTGTTCATGACTGATTACAGGCCCCATAAATGGTTCAGGCTGTTGATCAAATAAACCGATTTTAAGTTTGCAGGTGGTTTTCAATAATTGTTCCAGAAACTGATCGCCCTCTGTTGAA
Organism: uncultured Legionella sp.; assembly: GCA_964618245.1. GTDB lineage: Bacteria > Pseudomonadota > Gammaproteobacteria > Legionellales > Legionellaceae > Legionella. The sequence continues at coordinate 4,032 of CAZTYT010000075.1, forward strand.
TTGGGGATAATCAATCTTCGTGCACATGTACAGCGTTGACCCGCAGTAATAAACGCTGAAAGAATGGTATGATAAACAGCAGCATTAATATTCTGAATTTGATCCACAACTAAAGGGTTATTGCCACCCATTTCCAATGCTAAAATAACTTCTGGTCTATCACTAAAAAGCTGATGAATTTTTAAGCCAGTAGGATAACTGCCAGTAAAATAAACTCCCTGAATATCTTGAGCTAAAAGAATTTTTCCACAATCAGCATCCCCCTGTAAGCAGTTAATGACACCTTCCGGTATGCCGCTATTATGCCAACAAGCCATGATTGCTTCTGCTACTGCTGGCGCATGCTCACTGGGTTTATAGAGTATGCTATTTCCGGCAAGAAGTGCAGGCACGATATGTCCATTACTTAGGTGTGCAGGAAAATTAAAAGCGCCTAACACTGCAACCACCCCTTGCGGTTTAAAACGAAGACATGCATTGGCTTCGGCCGTACTTGTTTGTTTTGCTCCAGTTCTTTCCTGATAAGCTTGAATCGACAAATTAATTTTGCTAATAACTGAAGTTACTTCAGTATGAGATTCCCATAGTGGTTTTCCGGTTTCTTGTGAAATTAATTGAGTTAACTGAAAGCGGTTTTTTTCAACTTGTTCTGCAAATTTTTGCACGTAATGGACACGCTGATTAAACTCTAAATCGGCCCAGGATGAAAGTGCATCGTGAGCAGCCTGGGTAGCTGCACTAATTTCTTGCGAGGTTGCGCTGGCGCCTTGCCATATTACAGTATTATGTCCAGGGTCAACGGATTCCAAAAGAGAGCCCTTGGAGTAAATCCATCTTCCATTATATATTGACCTTTACCTTGTATCATTTTTTTCACCCTAGGTTGATGTGGTATTTTTTAGAGGAGATACTCGAATAGTATCGCCACAATGCACATTCAATAACTGAGCTGATTTTTTACTGAGAATACAGGTGTTTTCTTTGGGGTTTATTAATACTGAATCAATTATTGCAGCGAAAGGTAATTGACTGTTACAGAGTAAATAATCAGCGCTACTGACTTCATCACTAAGGCTTTTAATAGTAACTAATTGACTTAACTCAATTGTTTTTATTTTAGCTACAGGTGCTTCAAGGGTCGGACCGGCATCAAAAATATCCACATACTTATTATAACGGAAACCTTCTTTTAGCAAGATATTCATGGCTGGTAAAGTAGATGGATGAGGTTGACCGATGACTTCTTGCGCAGCCGCGGATAATAGTTTGATGTAAATAGGATTGCGGGGCATTAAATCAGAAATGAATTGTTTGTCAGTTGCCAAGGTCAGGCGATCCGCTTCTTCATAAGTCATATGAAAAAAATGTTTACCGACATTTTCCCAAAAGGGAGAAACCCCATGTTTGTTAGACATTCCCCGCATTTCAGCAATTATTGTGGAAGAAAAACGCTGAGGATGCTGCGCCATAAATAAAAAACGACCTTTAGATAGTAATAGGCCATTATTATTTTTACGATATTTAGGAGAAAGAAAAAGGGTGCATATTTCACTACGTCCTTGATTGTCGTTCACTAAACTTAATACCTCATAGTCACTGCGTATGTTTAACGATCGACTAATGCGGGTACGTCGTGAAAGTTTATAGGAATAAAAAGGTGTTTCGTATCCTACTCGTGATTCAATCGCTGAAATCCCCACTATTTCTTTGTTTTTTTGATTTTCCAGAACAAAAAGATAATATTCATGTTGTGGTTCTTTGACTGTTTTTTTGCTGGAAGCAACAGACCAATTGATTCTTTTTGCAAGCAAATTTTTATCTTTAGGTAAAGTGGTCATTCCAACGCCACTTTGTTTGGCCAGTTGATAAATTGCATCAACATCAGAATCAAGTGCAGTGCGAAATAGCATCATTTTTTTAAATCCTCCAAACCACCTTGTGCCAAATCAAGTAACAGAAGGGCGCTTAAGGCGGAGCGTTCAGGTAAACTATCTAATAAGACATATTCTTCATGGCTATGGATGTTACCGCCTCTTACGCCTAAGGTGTCTAAAACAGGTAGGCCATGATGAGCCAAATTGTTCCCGTCGCAACAGCCACCACTGTCTTTCCAATCAATCATTAGACCTAACTCATTTCCAATTCGTCGAATGCGTTGAAACAGGCGCTCTGTTCCTGAACAGATTCGTTTCACGGGCCTACCAAAATCACCATGAATGGTTAATGTATATCCGGGGCGTTTAAGTTTATTGATTATTGTATTAAGCTCATTTTTTACCCATTGCTCATCTTCAGGAAAGCTGATACGTATATCTAATTGAGCAACTGCCTTGTCAGGAACAACATTAAGGGCTTCTCCGCCAGCGATTTTCCCTACGTTAATAGTTACTCTGTCGCTTTGATTATTAAGAGCATGAACAGCGCAAATTACTTCGGCTAAATAGCAGATAGCATTTTTTCCTTCATTAAATGCTCGACCTGCATGAGCTGCTTTGCCAGTAGCAACTAATGTTAGCTTACCACTTCCTTTACGATTTTTAGCTAAGGTTCCAGTTGAATCCATTGCTGGTTCATACACCAAAGCTGCTTGATAGTCTTTGGCAATTTCATTAATAATAACACTGGAAGCAGGTGAGCCAATTTCCTCATCTGCATTAATGAACACATCCCATCCTAATTGCTCTGCACAAGGGTGTTGCTCAAATGCACTTAATGCGTGCAGCATGATGATCAGTCCTCCTTTCATATCAGCTACGCCAGGACCATTAATACAATTATTATCAAGAAACGTTAGCTTTTGGAAAGGGCTATTGGCTGGGTAGACAGTATCCATATGTCCGCTAAGCAATAGTCTTCTTTTTAAGTGAGGGCGTTTTCTGATAAACAGAGCATCTCCGCAAAGTTGGGTAGTTATATCTCCTGACATATTAATTACAGAAATAGGGCTAAGTTTTTTGATTTGAATCATATCGGCAATAGATTGATAGGCTGATGCAATGATTTTAGCTATTTGCCCTATTCCTTGCAGATTGGCAGTGCCAGAATTGATCTCACAAAATTGATGCAATTGTTCTACCATTGTTGGCTGATTGTTTTTTATGCTGTCGATTAGGATTTTTGGATTTGAAATCATGATTTTACACTCAAGAACTATGTTAAAACATTAACTTAAATTAATTCGATTCACAACTTCTATTCGTTCAGCTATTTGTAGTCAATACGGAAGGTTTTAATTGCAGTAAGATGTTGTAGCGGTTACGATTGGGCAATGAATTGCTAAGTTATGATGGTTTTAGGATAAGTATGATGGAAGAAGCTTTGGAATTTTGTCATCCGACGTGGAAAAACGTTGTAATGCATGCATTACGGGAGATGGATAAACAGTACCTGCAGGAGCTTTCGGAAAGCAATAGTTGGCTACCTGGCATGAGACGTATATTTGCCTCATTTAGTTTACCGCTTGATAAGACTCATTATATCTTATTAGGGGAATCACCTTATCCACGTGCCTCATCAGCTAATGGCTATGCTTTTTGGGATAATGCAGTAGAAAGTTTATGGAGTACAACTGGGTTGAGTACTACGGTGAATAGAGCAACTTCCTTACGTAATTGGATTAAAATGATGTTGGCCGCTCGAGGGGATTTATCTGTTACTAATACCTCGCAAGAACAAATTGCAAAAGTAGATAAGACCGGATTAGTGCAAACAGCAGCCCAGCTTTTTTTAGGCATGATGAATAAAGGTATTTTATTACTTAACGCCTCCCTGGTTTATAGTGAGGGAAGAGTGCCTTATCATGCCCGCCAATGGCGGCCGTTTATGGAAAGTCTTTTTGAACAACTCGCAGCAATTAAACCTGATGTTCAACTTATCTTGTTTGGGAAAATCGCTGAAACAATTTCACAAAAGAAGCTATCTGTTGGCTTAATTGCCGAGCATCCATATAATGTCACTTTTATAAGTAACCATCGAGTTATTGAATTTTTTAAACCTTTGGACTTATTATCATTATGAATAATAAATCAACAGTCAATCTTGAAGAAGTAAATAAATTCGCCCAACATGCCAAACAATGGTGGAACACTGAAGGTCCATTAAAAACATTGCATGACATTAATAGTACGCGTTTGGATTTCATTAACAAGCACAGACCATTAGCTGGTTTACAGGTGCTTGATATTGGATGCGGTGGAGGAATTTTGTGCGAGGCTATGGCTAAGGCTGGGGCAAAAGTAACTGGCATTGATGCAGAGCAAGAGGCAATTCAAACTGCCCAAGAACATGCAAAAAACAATGAATTGCTTATCACCTATGCTTGTACCCCTGTGGAAAATTATGAGGGATCTCAATATGATGCAATAACTTGTATGGAAATGTTAGAGCACATTGAACACCCTGAGGTACTAATGGAGAACTGCAAACGCTTACTTAAACCTGGGGGGTATTTATTTCTTTCTACCATTAGCCGTACTGCGAAAGCTTATGCCAGTGTAATTATTGCGGCAGAGTATATGCTTAATCTCTTGCCAAGACAAACTCATGACTATAATAAATTTATTAAGCCTAGTGAATTAATTGCAATGACTCGTTCCCTGGATTTTACTTTAATTGACTTATGCGGCATGAGCTATAATCCTATATTGAGAACAGCGTCACTTTGTTCTGATGTGCAAGTTAATTATCTAGTGGCTTTACAGTTAATGTAGCTTACTCTTAGTGCAAGCACGAAAAGTTATTTAAACGGAATCCCCGTGGTGGGGATTCTGGGGGAAAAAGTGTAGAAACTCATGGTTTCTGCCTTAATTTGACAACAATGAGCCAGATCTAATAAAGAATGTTTCAAATCAGGAGCCTGTTTTTTCTTCAGTTTCTTTCTTTTTATTGTAGCGCTCTTGGTAGCGTTGGAAAGCATACTTGGCTTGTTCTGCCGTAACAATATCCACTTCGTTGCCATAAATATCAACTCGTGCCGTGTTTTCTTTTTGGCAGTTTAAATAAGCCGGAGAAGCGCTGTAATAGCTTAAAGCTTCTCGAAGGGATTTTTTGCTAAATGGGGGGGAATCCAATCGTTCATAAAAATCAATAATGTCATCAAATATGCCAATTTTTAATGGTTTGATTTGATTTCCTTTTTTGAAAAAAGCATTTGGGAAATGCTCAATAAGCCAATCTATGATTTGGAGTTTATCTTTCTTTATAGCATTTAATTGTTGTTGCTTATCCATATATGTTTGCCCTA
>CAZTYT010000076.1:0-9231 GCA_964618245.1 uncultured Legionella sp.
AAGAACATCTTGCCAACTAGTCGATACTCCCATCAATGGCTTGGCAATGGCCGCTAAAAAATAACCTGGCAATGCAACCCATTTTTTCTTTTTTAGCTTATCAGATAACCAGCCAGAAAATCCTTGCACAATGTTTTGCGCAGCTTGCGCTATTCCCTCAATAAGCCCAATAATACTGCCACTTGCATGCAGCGTTTGGGTTAAAAATATAGGGAGTATAGGATAGAGCATTTCTGTAGCAATATCAGAAAATAAGCTTGAAATGGCAAGCAGAATGCTATTCCTTGACAAACCAGAAAAGTATTTTTTTATCCATTTAATTTTCATAAATGACATCTATGATGATAATAAGATTACAATAACATAATTCATCAAAACTTGATTTCAAAAAGGAAAGGCGTAAGTTTCTTGAAAAGGGTTTTAAAGAAAGCAATTAGCAACTAAAAATTCTTCTCAAAAATGACTATTATTTCTTTCATTCTGCTCTTCGTCCAATTAACTCATATACCAGAATTTTTTCTTCGATACCTTTCAAATTGACAAAACCCACCTTATTGCAGATAAACTCATTTTTTATTATTTCAAATACAACAGCACTCACCATGATTCTTGTATTCAATTCCTTGTTAATCCCTTCAAGCCGACTGGCGATATTGACCGAATCCCCAATTGCGGTGTAATTAATGCGTTCAGATGATCCAAGATTTCCCACGATAGCATCGCCAAAATGAATACCTATTCGGGTATAAAAAGGCGACTTTCCTTCACTTTCCCATTGTTGATTAAGCTTATTTAATTTTTTAATAAACTCAAGCGCTGCATCCGCAGCATGATGGCAGGGATTTTCAATATATTCCGGTGCTCCCCAAAACGCCATAATGGAATCGCCAATGTATTTATCAATTGTTCCATTTTTATCAAGAATGGCTTTCGTTAAGACTTCGAAATAGTCATTGAGTTGTAACATCAGTTGATCGGGATTGAGGTGATGGGTAATAGTAGTAAAGTCTTTGATGTCACTAAAAAAGGCAACAATTGATCGATGCGAACCCCCTGGCTTGGCATTCTCACCTTTTTTGATCAATTGTCTTACCAACTCGGAAGGCACATAATGTTTAAATGCCCGCAGCCCCTTTTTCATCGTATCAATTGCATCAGATAATAAGATTATCTCTTTTATATGAGAAAAAATGTTAGTTTCACTATCCAGTTCAAAATTTTTGATTTGATTTGTTTCCTGAATCAGTGATTTAACCGGATTGACAATATTATTAACCAGTTTCGTAATCAAAAAAATGCCCAAAGCCATAATCAGCAGACTAACCAGGATGCTCAACGTTCTTGTTCGATTTAGATCACCAATAAAATCAGACTCAGGAATTACCAGACCAATTAACCATTTTTGGTTTATGTCGATAGGCACAGGCTGATATCTTACCAGGTAAGTTTGCCCTTCGTAGGCAAAAGAAAAAACTCCTATTTTTGGATTTTTTGTAAAGATCAAAAGAATCTGCTATCCACTTGGCTGGAAGCGTATGGATATCGATAAGATGGGTTTGTTTTGGCAATTTTTCAAATTGAGGATACCCAATTAATTTACCATCTTCTTGCACAACAAATAAAATTCCATGGGGCGTGGTGGTCAAACTATCGATGTACCAGGAAATCCAATCCAGGCGAATATCAACCCCCAGTACCCCTATTAATTGGGTATTTTCATAAACAGGTGTGCCTAAAGTAATACCTAAATATTCAAAAGGTTGGAAAAGATACACCTCAGTCCAGGTAGGCTTACCTTTAGCCAGTGCCGCTTGATACCAAGGTCTTTGACGGGGATCGTAATGGCTGCTAGAAGTCGTCGTTGCGATAATATTTCCTTGGATATTACGATAGAGTGCTGTTTCTAAAGGAGGGACTTTGCTTGCATCTGCATAATAGCTAGTGATGGTATCGTCATTATTATACACTGCTGAAAGGTAATTTCCTTTCGTATCACCCCAATAAATTTCCTGGGTAATATTAAAATGCTCTGCCGCAGTAAATAGATAATTAGTCATTGTATTAACGTGGTTCACATCCAATACTTTCCTGCTGATTAAGGCAGCGGTAGTATGAGCATCGCGCTCAATACGGCTTATTTCGGAGATAAATAACTGATTCAATGATTGGGTAATGTCGTGCATGGATTTATTGGCGGTAAAAAAAATGTCGTGGGAAGCATTTTTATAGTTAATCGCCATAAGGATGATACTTGCTGTCACAAACAAGCTAATAAAGATTGATAAAATACTAAAACGAAGGGTGACAATAATAGGATGAATAAAGTTAATAACTTTCTTTAAATGGTTCATTTGGTCAGCCTTCCATTTCCGTTTTATCATCATAGATCCAAAATCCATGGATTTAAACAATTTAAGGTGAAGCAAAAAAATTATAGTAAAAACCCACGACCCGCTGTTTTACAGGATCGTGGCCCTTATTAGCCTGGGATTATTTAAATCATTATTTGTTCAATGAAATGTATATCCTATACTGTATATATATTTCAAAGGATGTTGAAAAAATGGACAAGGATTTTGAAAGGGCTAAAGAGCCACGCGCTCAACCCTTTGTTAGCCAAAATGGACTCTTACATGTCTCATCAAGCCCTAATATACAGACTCAGACCAGCCTTTTATTAGAAGTACTGCAAAAGCTTTCCTTAGCAAAAGATCTGGAAACCATTATGTTTATCGTCCGTCGGGCAGCAAAAAACCTGATGGGAGCTGATGGAGCATCCTTTGTGCTCCGTGATAACGATCAATGTTATTACGCAGATGAAGATGCTATTGCGCCATTATGGAAAGGCAAACGATTCCCCATGAAAACTTGTATCAGCGGTTGGGTAATGGAACACCGCCAAGCTGCTGTTATTGAGGATATTTACTCTGATCCCAGGATTCCGGTGGATGCTTATCGCTCTACCTTTGTAAGAAGCCTAGCAATAGTACCCATCCGGACTCTTGAACCTATCGGTGCGATTGGCACTTATTGGGCTGAAGAATACCTTCCAACAATAGAACAAGTGAATCTGTTAAAAGCACTTGCTGATGCAACTTCAGTTGCCATGGAAAATGTACAACTGCATTGCCAGCTGGAACAAGGAACAAAAGAAACATCCGCACAAATTAAAATCACTGAAGAATTAATGCAAGCAAATAAGAAACTTGAACATACTTTAAAAGAGTTAAATCGTCATAACGAAGAAATGCGCTTGTTAAAAGAATTTAGCTCATTATTGCAAACCTGTTTATACATAGAAGAGGCTTATCAACTAATTGCTCAATATACGCATAAGTTGTTGCCTAATGTTGCGGGGATATTTTATTTAATGCATCCATCACGCAGCTATTTGGAGGCAATGATTTCCTGGAGAAAACCTTTAGCCGAAGAAAAAATTATTAAACCGGAAGAATGTTTAGGTTTGCGTCGGGGAACTATTTATAAAATAGATGAGCCCGAGAATAAACTCATTTGTAGCCATATTAAAAAGGATAAAAACCTACGGCCTTACGCATGTATCCCCTTATTTGCTCAAAGCGACATTTTAGGTTTATTTTATTTGGAGTGGAAAAATCACCAAGAAGATGAAAATAGGATAGGGCAAGATACACAATCTCTTTTAGCTAATATGATTGCAGAGCAAATAGCTATTGGTATTTCAAATATAAAATTGCGTGAAACACTACGCAATCAATCTTTTCGTGATGTCCTGACCGGCCTTTACAATCGACGTTATTTGGAAGAAACCCTGGAGCGTGAAATGAGTCGTTGCGCCCGAAAATCCGCAATGCTCTCGCTTTTAATGATAGATATTGATCATTTTAAATTCTTTAACGATCAATTTGGTCATGAAGCAGGTGACCTGGTTATTCAAGCCCTGGCAAAAGTTTTGCATAATTTTGTAAGGAAAGAGGACATTGTCTGTCGCTATGGTGGTGAAGAATTTATTATCGTTTTACCTGAAACAAAGCCGGATATAGCTTTTAAGCGTGTACAATCTCTCCATGAAAAAATCAGCCATATTCATTTACGTTATGGAGGTAATGCGTTAACGCCCATCACGCTCTCAGTTGGATTGGCAACCTACCCCCTCCACGGCACTAAGATGCATGAACTGATTGCTGCTTCAGATATGGCGCTTTATCAAGCTAAAAACTCCGGGCGCAACAAAACTGTTATTTATAGCAAAAATACCTGAAACATAGCCTTAAAGTAATAAATTGAAACTTTAACACTATTACTAATATAGTTTTTGCGTGAAAAATTAAAGAGGTCAACGGAAATTTGCCTGTTAAAATCTTTTAGGAGAAAAGCCCTGCGAATTGAGTTCAAGATTCACAGGGAGGCGTTATCAATTAGTATTGGTAGGTGAATAAACAACAATACTTTTTTTCTTCTTTAGCAGGCTCAAGTTTAAAGAGTTGATGTAAAAAGTTTCTCTTCGTAGGAGGAGTATCATGTGCAAGTTGATTCGACTGCATAAACCGCATGGTAGGCAAACCAGAGGCTGGCGGATGTGCTTTAAAAAACTGCTCATTGTTATATGAATGATTGTCGTTGGTAGCAGAAGAAGCGCTGTTTGCCTGAGTAAGGGTCATCTTCCTTTGATTTAATAATTTTTCTTGAGTCTCTAAAGTATCCTTTTGTTTTTGGTATTCTAAATAACATTGGGCAAATTTTTGTAATTTCTCTATGTATTCTTGTTCTTCTTTATTAACAGATGGCGCAGGTGAATGTAAACGTTGAGCCAATTCCGCAATATTTTTAGTAAATTGATTAAAGGAAGCCAGGGACGTGCCATTTGCATGACTACGGATAAGTTCCAAAGTGCGGCTAGGAGATTGATCAGTATCGAAGCCTTGAAATAGGGTCCATACTCGTTGGCTACCTTCTTTTATATCAGCAATTGCTTGCAAAACTATATTCACGCCATTCAGCGGCATGGTTTCTATATGTTCTGGACGATAGCTTAGCACCACATTTATTAAATCAATTACCACTCTATTTATCTCCGACAATTAATCGAAAATAAAATATACATGGATATCTATTTTTAATCAATAAGTTATCATTTTTCACGGATTTAATTTAGAAAAGATGAGTGAAGCAAACCCTCACAAATAACTCCTACGCCTAAGTTTAATTCATGCTCTAATCTAACTGGCTTATTCAACGAATATGTCGCCAGACCTTAATCAATGTGCTATGTTTCCAGGCTTATTTGGTATTTGAGGATAAACATGAGATTAGCCATTAGCACGATGCGATACTTTATCATTACAGGATTGTTATTTAGTTTAACCGCCTGTGTAAAAACAAACCACTCAGGCCATGCAACAACTTCTTATAAAGTTAGGGGTAAAATATATACGCCGCTTCGATCCGCAAAAGGGTACAAAGCACGAGGACTCGCTTCGGTTTATAGTAAACGCCTCCATCATCGAAAGACATCTAATGGAGAGCGATACAATATGTATTCTATGACGGCTGCACATCCCACGCTGCCATTTAATACCCGACTACGAGTTAAAAATATAAAAAATGGACGAACAGTGGTGGTTCGTATTAATGATCGTGGCCCCTTTTATAGTATGCGAATAATAGATCTTTCTTCTGCAGCTGCAAGTCGCCTGGGAATCACCAGTTCCGCTATGGTAGAAATACAAGCTCTAAATTAGAAATATCAATCCGAGTGCTTTCATAAAATACCTCAATGAAGAGCACAAATTGAGAAACCAGATTTTTTCCGTATAGAAAGTAAGGTATCAATTAAAGCAAATGGCGGATTCAAACAATGAATGCAACTGACATCCTAAAAACGAAAAAATCTTATTCTGGAATCGAAGTTCCATCGAAGATTGAATACATTATTCCCACTCGATGTAACTTAATTTTTAAAAAGACAGATGAGCAATGAGGATTGATCCGCTGTAATTTATCCTCATTACTTTAATACAGTCAAAGCAGACTACGAATTTTAACACTTCTGCAAAAAACCTCGGTACAACCCTATTTATAACTTATGATCCATTTACTTGAATTTACATTTAAATAAATTATCAACTAGCTAATGCAGCTAATACATGTTCAGGATCTTTATTTATTGCGCGAAGAAGAGCTTTTGCGGGGCCTGTTGGCTCTCTTCTCCCCTGTTCCCAATTTCTTAACGTTCCAATATTTACATCAATTAAATGACAAAATTTTTCTTGGGTTAGGCCTGTTTTTTTTCTAATTTCTTTTACATGAACAGCATCTACTACGAACTCGCGTGAAGGAACGCGCTCGCCATCAATAATTTCGTTCATCTGAGTCATACTTTCGTATAATCGTGCAAATAATTTTTTATCCATGATTACCACCGTTCATTTAATTGCCGTAACATTTTCTTTTGATCTGCAGTCAGATCATCTTGAATACCTTTTTTATAAATAAGTAAGAGTCTTATTTGTGAAGCAGAAGTTACATAATAATAAATAATTCTAACACCGCCTCGCTTTCCTTTGCCTTGAGATGACCATCGAACTTTTCGTAGTCCGCCGGTTTGCTGAATTACGTCTCCCGCCAAAGGGTTATCAGCAAGATATTTTTGAAATTCCGCATACTCCTCATCAAGTAGTAGTTCTTTTACATCCTCTGTAAAAATTGGAGTTTCAATGAAAATCATGCTTTTTCTTATTTTCCTTCTAATTAGAAAAGTATATTACACACACTAGTGTAAGTCAATGGCGTAGTTCTGAGGTGTATCGAAAACGAGTGTTAATTTGTATACTGACAGTGTTATATTCCCTTTTATCAATTCATTCTATGATGTTTAAAATGCAACTTTTTAAAATTAACTATAAGCCAATTATTCCTCCAAAGCAAAAATTGGCACTAGTTGCCTAAGCCTCTATTTTTAGCTTCAGTTATAAATAGGGGGATTAACTTTTTAGAAAAAGATGATCAACGTATAGCTCTATAAATATTAAAAATTCAACGAGGGTACAGTTTTATGGCAAGAAGTAAAAATGATTTATTTTGTTTTTTTTCTGTTTTTGCTCATCAAGACATTGATGTTACTGATTATCAAGAAAATCATGATCTTGAAACCATCCTTTTGACATGCCATAACGCGGGTGAACACTCGTTATTCCAAGATGACTATATACACCTAGATGGAGTCCTTTTTCAAATTATTGAGACCAGTAGCTCTTCTTTTAAAGCATGTACCACTTTTGAATTGGCAAACCATACGTCAATCAAGAATATTAGTCCTGGCAAGAAATTAACTTTAGGAATACTGGCAGAAAAGGATATAGCGCATGATCGCCTATGGATGTTACAACCGTCTGCTTTAAGCCAGGTAACATATCTGAATTGTTCAGTACAAGAGGGTCATGAGCATACTTTGAAACTTGATTTTGAGGCTCCTTTGGATCTTGCGCCCGTTATTCATCAAGATTGTCATTTAGGACTTGCAGGCTCTAGCTTGACTGTGCGTGAAGTATCAAATGACGACTTTTTAATAAGGTTTTCAATTTATTGTGGGCGAGAAACAAGAGAAAAATCACAATTTAACGAGCGACTTAAGCCTGGTACTCGAGTTAATATCACTGAACCTGGGGAGATAGCAGATAGAACCTGTGGGTTATAAGCTTAGAGCACCTTTTCGTTCCATTGCTTGTCATACCCCTTATGCGTTTCTCAATGATGGTGAGCTTTTGGGGGGTAATAGTATCAGTTTCTCAATTCATCTAGTTAATGCGTGTTAACAGTATTGCATATAAGATTCAGATTGCGAACAAATCGGTAATCGGTTTCATCAATAACGATCCAACTAAAGCCATAAGGACTTAGCTTTATTTTTGTACTTTCATAAATGTGCAGCTCCAACGTTAATGGGCAAATATATGCCAGTTATTTAACGCTGACTACATTAACTACACTTATTATCTACAGTCTGATTAGTAAAGTAATCAGACTTAATATCTTTTATGCATAATCAACTAAATTACTTAGCTTGCAGCTCTATGCTTATGATGTGGAGACATTGTTTTTATTTTCATAGAAATTTCAAATCCACATGCGTGAGCATAATTTTGTATAGTTTTCCAGCTTGGGTTCGTACTACCTTTTTCTAATCTTGAAATATTCCCTTTTTGAGTCCCCATTCTTTTAGCAACCTCATCTTGAGTCAATCCAGATTTTTTCCGCATAGAAAGTAGAGTATCTATTAAAGCAAATTCTGATTCTAATAAATCATACTCAGCTTTTACTTCAGGATTTTTAAACGCCTTATCTTTTAGATTTTGAATACTCATTTTCAACCTCCGCTTTTCTCTTTTTTGCTAAATCAAGATCAGATTTAGGGGTTTTATTGCTCTTTTTAACAAAAGCATGTAACACTATAATATGACGCCCCTTCATATAACAATAAAGAGAACGCCCTATACCTTCCTGAGCCTTAGCTCTAATTTCAAAAAGGCCATCACCCATAGAATCTGTATGTGGTGGACCTAAATTTGCTCCATGCTCTTCGATTAATTCCAATAATTTAAGCATGCGAGCTTGAATCTTTGGAGGCATATCTAATATAGCCTCTTCAATTGATTCATTATAAAATTCTACTTTCCAAGTCATAGTATATTCTTATTATTGTTATCATATATGATAACACAATAGACACAATTTTTCCATTCCTAATTTAGACAGTAAAAATATTTGTTTATCACAGATGCTCGCAAAAATTCTATCAAGATGGGAACAAAGAGTTGAAATAGGCCTCTACTTTAATAAAAGCAAAGTTAAAATTATACAAGTGTTTAATTTGACAACAATCTACTACTATTTATCCTAATATATTTTCATAATATTCTTTATGATCAAGATCAAAATGATCACTGCATTGGTTTGTTGAAATATACTTTATGTTCCAATAAATAAGTGGATAATCGTCGTCACTATATACTCCTATTCCATCAGTTAAATAATTTCTAATTTCCTGATCAGAAAGAGGCTTTTGATCAAAAGGATACAAATAATCGATATTTACACTATATACACAAGACTTATTATCACAAAATATTTTCCTAGGCCTTAGATAATGATTTTCTTTTTCTCCAAACTCATATATTCGACCCTCTGGTAAAACAACTTGAAGTGGTTTAATAGATCTGTACACCCCAGTTAAGAGATAATGTACTTAACTGG
>CAZTYT010000077.1:0-9142 GCA_964618245.1 uncultured Legionella sp.
AGCTCCCACTGGTTGAAACAATGGCTTCTCGTTTGGGAATATCAACCAATGAACGGATGAAAAATTTGTCAGGTGGCATGAAGCGACGCGTTTTATTAGGCTCAGCACTACTGGCTTCTCCTGATTTATTGTTGCTTGATGAACCAACTAACCATTTGGATATAGAAGCAATTGAATGGTTGGAATCTTATTTGAAAACCTTTAAAGGTTGTGTGCTGTTAGTCACTCATGATAGAGAGTTTTTAAAGCAAGTCGCTAATCGTATTGTCGAAATTGATCGTGGAAAAATATATCCCTATGATTGTGATTATGAGACTTTCCTGGAAAGAAGAGAGTCAGTCCGTTTAAGTGAACAAAAACATAATGACTTATTTGATAAAAAATTGGCTGAGGAAGAGGTCTGGATTCGTACAGGGATTAAGGCGCGACGAACACGAAATGAGGGAAGGGTGCGGGCTTTAAAAGCATTGCGTGAAGAATATCAAGCACGGCGTAACCAGCTGGGTACTGTTAAAAAAATGAGTTTGGATGTTAGCCGCTCAGGAGCGATGGTTCTTGAGGCCCAGCAAGTTAATTATTCGTTGAATGAGAAAAAATTGTTGCAAAATTTTTCTCTACTGTTAAGTCGAGGCGATAAACTAGGGATTGTAGGTCCAAATGGATGTGGAAAAACCACCCTGGTACGCTTGTTATTGGGCGAACTCCAACCTGATTCTGGGCAAATTAGACAAGGAACCTCTTTAAATGTTGCCTACTTTGATCAGCTACGCCGTCAATTACAGGAAGATAAAACGGTAATGTATAATGTGGCTGATGGCGCTGATTTTGTAAGTATTGATGGTAAGCAAAAACATGTTGCCAGTTATTTGCGTGATTTTTTGTTTTCTGCTGAGCGCTTCAATCAACCTGTTTCTGTTTTATCCAGCGGTGAGCGAAATCGTCTGTTATTAGCTAAATTATTTGCCAAGCCAGTCAATTTGCTGGTTATGGATGAGCCTACTAATGATTTAGATATAGAAACGCTGGAGTTATTGGAAGAAATATTGGTTAATTACTCAGGTACTTTAATTTTAATCAGTCATGATCGTGCCTTCATTAATAATGTTGTTACTAGTGTGCTCGTATACGAAGAAGCAGGCCAATTTAGCGAATTTGTTGGTGGCTATGACGAATATAAAATGCAGAAAAAACAGCAACAACGTGTGACGGCAGATAAAAACCCTATCGTAAAACGTAGCTCATCTTCTAATAAGCTAAGTTTTAATGAACAACGCGAATTATCCCAATTGCCACAAAAAATTGAACAACTGGAAAAGAAAATATCAGAATTACAATTGCAAATGGCTGGGCCAGAATTTTATCAGCAAGATCCACAAGTTATCGCCAAAATTAATCAAGGCCTAGCTAATGACGAAGCTTTGCTGGCAGAGTATTATGCGCGTTGGGAATCCTTGGAAGATAGGCAGAGTTAATCTTAAGCAAGCTTTATATAACGGGTGGGTCAAAGCCTTAACCAAAAAATTCTATGTAGTGGGATATAATTAAGTAGTATTAGTAAAAGGATGGCAATCCATGTTATTAACTTTAGCTTTAGTTGTGCTTTTAGCATCTATTACAGTATTTTTTTCTCAAGAGTTTATTGGGGCATTTAAAAAACTGTTCGCCATTAAAGGGGTTCCATTGTTTTTGCCTTTGATTGCCGCTTCCTGGCTTATTTTTACTTTTGACTATTGGGCTTTATGGGGAGCTTATTACTATCGAGAAATGCTTGAAACTATGCTTAATTTCTTGCTGAGAATCATGCCTTTTCAGAAATTTGCAACGCCAGTTTCCTTAATTATATTATTAACAGTTATTTCCATACTTCCAGTTATACTTCTGGATTTGTATTGTAAAAGGAAAACCTATAGAGGTTATCCTTATCCTAATGTCACTAGCCTTATTATTTTAATTGTTACTTCCATATTGCTATTTACTCTTTAGCTGCTAGCTGTTCTCTAGTGAGCATTCAGTGTATACTAGCTTCAATTTATCCTCAGGTTGTTTTATGAATAAGCAGGACTTCTATTTTGATTTGCCTCCAGAGTTGATTGCGCAATACCCTTTGCCGAACCGGAGTGATTCACGATTATTAACCTATAATCGCCAGACAAGGGAATATGGCCATTACCAATTTAAGGAAATTGCTGATTTTCTTAATCCAGGTGATTTACTGGTAATGAATGATTCCAAAGTAATTCCTGCTCGGCTGTACGGGAGTAAAGCGACTGGAGGGAAAGTAGAATTACTCGTAGAAAGAATTACGGGTGAGTACACTTTTTTAGCTCATATCAAGGCGAGTAAAGCACTAAAACCTGGTTCACTCATCCATTTGGCAAATAATAGAAAACTTGAGGTAGTTGACAGACAAGACGATTTGTTTATTTGCAGAGCCGATATAGTCGTTTTAGATTTGCTGCATGGAGTAGGCCATATTCCCTTACCTCCGTATATTACCAGAGAAGGTGAGCACTTAGATGAGGAGCGCTACCAGACTGTGTATGCAAAATATGAAGGTTCTGTTGCTGCACCTACGGCTGGATTACATTTTGATGAAGCTGTATTAGCCAGTTTACAGGCACGTGGTGTTCATGTTGCATACCTTACTTTGCACGTGGGAGCAGGAACTTTTCGACCAGTGCGTTCCGATAATATTAAAGATCATAAAATGCATAGTGAGCATTTTACTGTTAGCCCTGAGTTATGTGCGGCAGTGGCAGCAACCAAAGCAGCAGGGCATCGGGTTATTGCTGTAGGGACAACTGCCTTACGTAGTTTAGAAAGTGCGGCTACCAGTGGTACATTGCATCCATGCAGTAGGGATACTGATATTTTTATTTATCCTGGGTACCAATTTAAAATTTGTGATGGCTTAATGACTAATTTTCACTTGCCCGAATCAACATTAGTCATGCTGGTTTCTGCATTTATTGGTCATCAGGAGGCAATGGCACTTTATCAAGAAGCCATTAATAAAGGTTATCGATTTTTTAGTTATGGTGATACCAGTTTATTGCTTTAAATCAGGAGAATGGAAATGTTGATGACAGCGGAAAACTTTATCCCAGTAATTACTTCAGAGGCTGGTCTTTGTCTTACTGCTCAAGAATGGCAGGAGGCAAAAGTTACAACGGTGTCCTATTCGTTAGAGTTTTTATTGCATAAACCTGGAAAAGAGATCCTAAATAAAATCCAGAATTTATCTAATTATGTTGGTTGGTCAGGCCAGCTTGTTTTGAATGCCATGTCGTTAACTGCGAATAAGGAAGGCAATTATTGGTTGCGTTCTCCTTATGATGGTTCCAAGCTCATGTTAACCGGTGACGAATTAATTGAATTAATTCTGCGCTTACGGCCCGATGCAATCCTTCTGCCTAAAAAAATCATTTTGGATTATCCAGCAATCTGGGAAAATTGGATTGATACAATAATTCCTTTTGTGCATGCAGATGATATTCAAGATGATGCTTTAGTAAAACCATTTAGTGGCGTCTATTTTAATGATCCTAAGGATAAACGCTTAGAGCAATGGCGGCATTTATCTCGTTATGTAACAGGAGCAACGGCGGTTTCAGAAATACAAGCTTTGCGTGCGAATGGAATAGATTTCATTGAAACAAATGAACCAGCAAACTCCGCTTTGCATGGAAAAGTTTATTGCCGCTCAGGCCTGGTTGATTTAAAAAATAAAGACATGGAACTGCAGTTTTCAGTGATTGATGAATCATGTGGTTGCCCAGTATGCAGTCAGAAGTTAACTAAGGCTTATTTTCATCATTTATTGCAACATACTCCTTTGTTATGTCAACGATTTTTAATTCAGCATAATACCTTTTGGATGGCGAATTTATAAAAAAGAGATAAGCTTATAATGAATGAGCTTGCGATAAGGATTATCAATGATAAAAGTGAATATACCAGGTTTTGCGGATTTAGCCATTGAAAATGTAATTTTTGATTTTAATGGGACTTTAGCAACTGATGGTATTCTAATAACTGGGGTTGCAAGCCCACTTGTTGAGCTATCCCAAAATTTAAATATCCATGTAGTAACTGGCGACAGCTTGGGAACTGCAAAAAGTCAATTACAAGGTATTCCTTGTCAGGTAGTCATCGTTCCGCCTTTAGAACAGGGATTAGCCAAGCAAGATTATTTACGACAAATAAATCCTGAGAAAACTATTTCCATTGGCAATGGAAGGAATGATCAACAAATTATGATGGAATCAGCAATTGGTATTCTGATTGCAGGAACTGAAGGTATGGCTGGAGAGTCAATAAAAGTTGCAGATATTGTGGTTTCTAATATCTTTGATGCAATTAACCTATTACTACACCCTAATCGGTTACTTTCTACCTTACGTTCATAGGTTGAGAGGCAAAACGACCCAACCATGGGTCGTTATTTTAGTGTCTAAAAGCCACAGCTGGTAGGACGAGCATTTACTTGAGGTTTCTCTGAATTTGCATTAATTTCCGATTTAAATATTTTATGATGAACTGGCTCCTCTTCAGCTTTTGGCGTGATTACACCCTTAGAGGTATCATTCGACAAAGAACTCATTTTGGATGGAATGTGAAGATCATTCAGTTCAACTACCTCAGGCTTTTCAGTTTTAGAACTAACGGCATTTACTATTGTTTTAGTGAGCATTCCTGCGGCGCCGCCAAGTAATATAAAAGGGGACCAAAGAATCGCACCAATGCTATTAATTACTCCTTTAACGCTTAAGCCTTCTTCGTTAATAATTCGTGACTTAATATCAATTTGGCCTGTTTTGTAAGAGTCCATCGCTGAGGAGACTAAATAAGCAAGCCCGATTGATCCATAGAGGATTAAAGCGCCAATCCCTAAAGTGCCTAAACTCAACACAGCAACTCCACCCACAGATGCTGCAGTGAAAGCAACAGATGCTGTAGTATATTGAAACAAACCATAATAAAAAAGAAAAGGCGAACCGATAGCCGCGCCGATAAGCATTAATACTAAGCCACCTTGTGCTTGGGAATCGTTATGGTGATGATGATACATTTTTATCCTCTTGGAGTAGTTTGACCTAAATTATATAAAAAAAAACTTAAGATTAGATTAACAAGCTATTGTTGTAGGTGGGAGGGTATTGTTTGTTCATTAAAATTCCCAATGGATTCATTTACCTTCCAAGCAATTCACTATATGATGTCACGCGATTAATTGAATATAGCAGTTTTAAGGAGATATTATGAGTTTTTTTATTAGTGATGCCATAGCTGCTGCAGGCGCAACTGTATCGCCTCAACAAGCAGATGGAACTTTTTCACTCATTATGATCGCCGCAATTTTTGTTTTGTTTTATTTTATGTTAATCCGACCACAAAACAAAAGAGCTAAAGAACATCGTGAGTTAATAAGCCGCCTTAAAAAAGGAGATGAAATTGTAACTTCAGGTGGTATTCTGGCTAAAGTAGTCAGTCTGGATGAGCAATATGTCAAGATTAGTCTCGCAGAGGGCGTAGAAATTAATATACAAAAAGGTGCAGTTGTTGCTGTATTGCCGAAAGGCACGTTGAAATCGCTTTAAGTTAGTCACAGGACACGGAAATATGCAAAATAAATATCCTTTATGGAAAAATCTGATGCTGATTGTGATTGCAGTCGTTGGGTTTATCTATGCAATTCCTAACTTGTACACAGAAAATCCTGTTGTTCAAGTTTCAGCAGAGACGCCAGTAGATTATGACGAGTTAAAAGATCAAATTGACGGTATATTACAAAAAAATAATATGTCATTTACCTCTATTTCTGCGCAAAATGATGGTGTCCAGGTTGTTTTTTCATCGACTGATTCACAATTATTAGCACGTGATACCATTAAAAATGCTTTAGGTAATCAATATACTGTCGCTTTGAATTTGGCTCCCTCTACACCCGCATGGTTGCGGGCAATTGGTGCTGAGCCTATGAAGCAAGGTTTGGATTTAAGAGGCGGGGTACACTTCTTATTAGAAGTTGATGTAGAAAGCGTTATTAGTCGCCGTTATGAAGGAATTATGAAGAATATCGGCCAATCTTTGCGTGAGATTGGTGTACGTTATGCAGGTATTCGTTATATCGCCGATAAGGGTATCAATTTGCGTTTTCGTGATGCTCAGTCAATGAATACAGCGCTTGCAGGATTGCGTGAAAAGATGCCGGATGTGCTTTTTGTAAAAAGCAAATTGGATAATGAAGTAATGGCTTCTATCCCTCCTGCCGAGCTAAATAGTTTGCGTCAAAATACAATTGAACAGACCATGAGCATTTTGCGTAATCGTGTTAATGAGCTTGGGGTGGGTGAGGCAGTAGTGCAACAGCAAGGGGCGACACGCGTGGCTGTCGATTTGCCCGGTATTCAAGATGCTGCACGTGCAAAGCAAATTCTAGGTGGAACTGCAACATTACAATTTTATTTGGTCGATCAAGATAATGATCCACAAGTTGCAAAACAAACAGGCTCCGTTCCTGTAAGTGATAAGCTCTATATGATGGATGGTCATCCCATTTTATTAAAACGACAGGTCGTTTTAAGTGGCGATTCTATTACTTCTGCTGTTTCCAGTTATGATCAACAGTCTGCTACCCCTGCGGTACAAATTCAATTAGGCGGAGGCGGGGAAAGTCTATTCACTAAAGTGACTCGTGAAAATATTGGTAAACGCATGGCTATTGTTTATGTGGAAACCAAAAATAATATCCAAATGGTCAATGGTGTAGAGACCCGGGTAACTCATAAAGAAGAGCGGGTAATTAGCGCTCCAGTTATTCAAAATGCGCTGGGTAATAATTTCCAAATTACTGGTCTTACTGATAGCAAAGAAGCAAGCAAATTGGCTTTATTATTAAGAGCAGGAGCTTTGCCTGCAGCAATTTATCCTGTTGAAGAACGTACTGTCGGACCTACCCTAGGAAAGGAAAATATCCATCGTGGTATTGTTTCTCTAGCAGTCGGTATGGGCTTAATTTTAGTGCTAATGCTAGTGTATTATCGTTTATTTGGTGTAATTGCTGACATTGCATTGATGCTTAATTTGGTTTTATTGTGTGCATTGCTGTCAATGATTGGTGCGACGTTAACCCTTCCGGGTATAGCTGGAATTGTACTTACAGTGGGTATGGCGGTGGATGCCAACGTATTGATTAATGAGCGAATAAGAGAAGAACTACGTAATGGAATGTCGCCTCAGGCAGCAATTTATGCAGGTTATGAACGTGCTTTTGCGACAATTCTTGATGCTAACGTGACTACTTTGATTGTGGCCATTATCTTGTTTGCTATAGGTACAGGGCCTGTGCGTGGATTTGCGGTAACCTTATCATTAGGATTATTAACTTCCATGTTAACAGGTATTACTTTCACCCGTGCCATTGTCAATTGGTATTATGGTGGTCGTAACGTGAAAAAATTATCTATAGGTATTTAAGGCGAGGCTCAGATGGAATTTTTTAATCCAAATTCAAAAGTGGACTTTATGGGTGCTCGTCGTTGGACGGCACTCTTTTCCCTGTTAATTTTCGTGCTTTCAATTGGCGCTTTGGCTATTCATGGTTTGAAATGGGGGTTAGATTTCACTGGAGGAACGCAGATAGAGGTAACTTATCCTCAATCAGTCGATTTAACAGCAATACGTGATAGCTTAAGCAAGGCTGGATTTAAAGAGGCTCAGGTAGTAAGTTATGGCACCTCAAAGGATGTTTTGATCAGTATTGCCCCTCGTGAGGATAAAGAGCAATCGCGTTTAGTCGATCAGGTTATGACTGCTTTACCTGGTGCAATAAAGCAAAGGGTAGATTTTGTAGGTCCCCAAGTAGGGCAAGAGTTAGCGACTAAAGGTGCTTTAGCAGTTATTGTTTCTTTATTGGCAACCATGATTTATATTGCCATGCGCTTTGAATACCGATTGGCAGTTAGCTCTGCAGTGGCTTTGATACACGACCCAGTATTAATTTTGGGAATTTTTGCCTTTTTCGGTATAGAGTTTGATCTTAAAGCATTAGCCGGTTTATTAGCAGTTATTGGTTACTCACTAAATGATACTATTGTGGTATTTGATAGGGTACGCGAGAATTTTGTTAAAATTCGCCGGGGCACTCCTATTGAAATTATGAATATCTCAATTAACCAAACCTTATCAAGAACAATCATGACTTCACTACTGACTTTATTTGTGGTCGTAGCACTTTTTGTCTACGGTGGTGAAACTATTCATGGATTTTCTTTGGCCTTAATCATTGGAATTGTTATTGGTACCTACTCATCTATTTATGTGGCTGGTGCCTTAGCGGTGGCTATGGGATTAGACAGAAAAGATTTTATGCCTAATCAACGTCGAGCTCTCGACGATCGTCCTTAAACCAAAATCGTGGAACCTTGATTACGCGTAATCAAGGTTTGCCATTTGATGAATTAAATAGAATTTGTTTCTTCAAAAAGGATTGTGCTTTCTTCGGTTTTGTCATTCAGTTCTTTTATTATGGCATCCATTTTCGCAATAGGTGTCCCGTGCTCTAATAATTGGATGTTAGGTGTAGTCTGTAGTTTTAGAGTTTGTTTGGTTATATGTATTTGAATGGGGAAACCTTCAGATACTATGACTCCATCAGTTAGCCGAATACCATTGATTTGAGGTAGAGAGGGTGGTTGTGAATAATGATTTATTAGCAATGAACCGGTAGTTCGTAGCATATTATAAGCTACGTCGAAAGGTAAACCAGCTACTTTTCCAACTCCATGCCCTACCAAACCCATCGCTTTTCCAGACAAGCTAGCGAAACTAATAGTACAAAACGTACTAATAAATTTTGCAGCAAGCGCAGGAGCAAGTATAGCCATACCAGTACTACTGCTCGGGCCGAGAATGAGCATGGCTCCTCCTATAGCAGAAGTTAGTTTTAAACGAGGTTCAATAATCGCAGAGGAATGACTGACTGTCTCTGCAGCTATCCAACCAATACTGGTCCCTACATAAGTAAACGCAGTGGCAAAGAGCGGTTCCACTAGAGTCGTTACGGGAAAATAGTTAGGAAGCGTTTTAGGTGACACTCTTTTAGTTTCTTTTTCAATAACGAAATTAAAAAAAGCAGTCC
>CAZTYT010000078.1:0-9089 GCA_964618245.1 uncultured Legionella sp.
TCTGTTGTCATGGGTAATTCAGCTAAAGGATCCTCAGTACGAGCTAAAAATGCCAATAATTTAGGATGGGAGCGCAACAAATGATGAAGGGGTCTAATAAGTTTGAAGATTAAAGGATTAATCGCAATAGTAATTAAAGCCCCTGCTAAAATATAACTCTGCCCATCGAGTGGAAGCACACCAAGCTGTACTCCAAGAGCAGCCAGGATGAATGAAAACTCACCGATTTGTGCCAGACTTGCGGATACTATGAATGCTGTTTGCAATGGGTAGCGAAAAGCAACAACCAGTAAAAAAGCCGCAATGGATTTGCCCAAAACAATAATCGCAACGACGGCCACCACTTGTAATGGGTGTTTAATTAGAATAACAGGATTAAATAACATACCCACTGAAACATAAAAAAGTACAGCAAAGGCATCACGAAGCGGTAACGACTCTTGAGCTGCGCGATCACTAAATGATGAATCCCTAATAAGCATACCAGCAAAAAATGCACCCAGAGCAAAAGATACCCCAAATAATTTGGCAGCGACATACGCAATACTAATTGCTGCAGCAATAATGCATAACGTAAACATTTCCCGTGAGCCCGTCCTGGCAACATGCCAGAGTAATTTAGGAAATAACCGACGGCCAACAACAAACATCAAAGCAATAAAAACAGATACTTTAATAAGAGTCCCTCCCAAGATCTGCCATAGGGGTTCTTGTGGACTAGCTGATGGATTATTGCTTAACCAATGGGATAATGGCGGAAGTAAAACTAACACAGCAACCATGGCTAAATCTTCTACTAAAAGCCAACCCACAGCGATGTGGCCATTAATTGATAGAAGGTCACCCCTTTCTTCCAAAGCTCTTAGTAATACAACAGTACTAGCGACCGAAAGAGAAAGGCCAAAAATAAATGCGCTGCCATAATTCCACCCCCAGAAAACAGCAGTACCAGTCCCCAATAAGGTGGCCACCATAATTTGCACAATAGCACCAGGAATAGCAATTTTACGTACACGCATCAAATCCGACATGGAAAAATGCAAGCCGACTCCAAACATCAACAACATCACGCCAATTTCTGCTAGCTCATGAGCAATTTGCACATCAGCGAATAATCCTGGAGTAAATGGTCCAATAATTATACCAGCCAATAAGTAACCCACTACAGCGGGGATTTTTAAGCGTACTGCGATAAAACCCATTATCAGAGATAAAGCAAATCCCAATGCAAGGGTAGTAATCAGAGGGAAAGCACTATGCATCTAAGCCATCCTTTTTTTTCATATCGGCCTTTTAAATTGATATCCTTATCATTTATTTAGTCTATATCACCACAAATTGACAGGCTTTTCGGTATTTTAATTCCATTGGGCAAGAGATTCGATTTTTCTGCTATTCTGACTGCAATAAATACTTGCTTAAATACAAGCTATATTAATATACATTATTTAAAGGCTACATCTTGTCCAGAACAGAACGTCTCTTTAATCTCATTCAAATCTTACGCCAGCATCGCTATACCATCAGCGGCAAACAATTAGCTGAAGAACTGGGGGTCAGCCTGCGCACCGTATATCGGGACATTGCAACACTGCAAGCACAAGGTGCAGATATCGAAGGTGCACCAGGACTAGGATTTAAATTACGCCCTGGCTTTATGCTCCCGCCATTGATGTTTTCTGAAGAAGAAATTGAGGCCTTGGTCCTGGGTTCTCGCTGGGTAGCACGTAGGGCTGATGATAAACTTAAGCTTGCGGCAACTCGTGCTTTAGCAAAAATATCCGCTGTTCTTCCTGCTGATCTTCGCTATCAACTTGAATCCTCTGGACTATTAATCGGGCCTGCAAAAACAAATCAAATAAATGAGCATTATGAGGCATTGACTCGTCATGCCATTCGTAAAGAATATAAGCTTCAAATAAGCTATATTGATGTCAAAGAAGAAGAGTCCCAGCGTATTATTTGGCCATTGGCGCTAGGTTTTTTTGAAGAAACACGCATTATCGTGGCCTGGTGTGAACTAAGGCAAGATTTTCGTCATTTTCGCACAGATAGGATCACCAACTTATCAGTAATAGAAACGCACTACCATAAAAAACGACAAGTACTTTTAAAACAATGGCGTACACTGCATAACATTCCAGAACAATAATCAGATTTTTACTACTGACAAAAACTGTCACTGAACCTTATTAAACTATCCTTCATTATGATTCATTAATTAAGGAGAACCAATTATGTTAGAGCCTAATGCCATTATTTTTTATGTGGATGATATTAATAAAAGCCACCAATTCTATGAAGAGTTATTAGGAATCCATCCCGAAACATCCGCCCCGAGTTTCAGAATGTTTAGGTTATCAAACAACATGGGTCTTGGTTTAAAGGATAAACAGGAGCAACAATTAGCCAATGGACCTGGGAATAACGAATTAGCCTTTACTGTAACGAATCCAGACCAAGTGGATAGATTATTTTTGGATTGGCAACAAAAAGGGATAACTGTTGTCGAACCTCCCGCACCTGTAACTTTTGGTTATACATTCACTGCCATTGATCCAGACGGTAATCGCCTACGCGTGGTGTCATTAGGATGAATAGCTGGATTGCAGTTGCCTCCGCTGAGCATGTGCAAAGAGGAAAAAAATTAGGCATAATGCAAGTCTGCCATGGCAAAAGATCGCCATTATTACGCATCAGCCCAAACGATAAAGTGATTTATTATTCACCCACCGTAACTTTCAAAGGCAACGATAAATTGCACGCCTTTACTGCTATTGGTGAAGTCAAAGATCGCTTGCCTTATCAAGTTGAGATGGAGAGTGGCTTTTGCCCTTTTAGGCGTGATGTGACCTGGTATGACGCAAACAGCACGCCTATTTGGCCATTACTGGACCAACTGGATTTTACTAAAAATAAAAAAAATTGGGGGTATCAATTTCGTTTTGGTCTATTTAAGATTTCTCTGCATGACCTGCAATGCATTGCAAGAGCAATGAATGTAATCCTCGCAAATAACAAGGAAAATTAATATGTCAACAAAACCGATAGTACAATATGTCGAACAATTTACAGTCACCGGATTTTGTACAAGGACACAAAATAGCGATGAAATTTCTCCTACAACCGCCAAAATTCCCTTGCTGTGGAAACAATTTTTTTCCAGTGATCAAGCAAAAAATCATGCTGCTATTTTTGGCGTTTATTCAGACTATGAATCAGATGCCAATGGTTTTTATACCATTACTGCTGGTGTTTCGTTAGAAAACGCGCAGCAAATGCCCCATACCGTAAATATCCAATCAGGGAATTATCTTGTTTTTAGCAACAAGGGGCCTATGCCGACAGCGCTTATAGATACATGGAAGCAAATTTGGAGTTATTTTGCTGATGCCGCCCCTTATCAACGTAGCTTTATTAGTGATTTCGAGTTATACAGCGGAGCTGAAGAAGTTTCTATTTATATTGGTATTCAATCAATCTGATGTTTCATTCACAAGGCATGATTTAGCCAATAACCATTTTAAAAAACGTCAAAAATCAAATTGTTATTAGAAAATATCATGCCAAAATCTTACGCCCCTCTTGAAATTGTCATAGGATTTAAGCAAAAAATAATTTAAGATAAGGCCGTTTATAGATGTACATAATTAATGCATTTTCAATTTATCAAATGGAATAGTGCAAAATTGCAAATGAGTTGCTTATCTTAATGGAAAAGAGGTTGTATATGGGTATAACGAGACATGAAATAGACTACTTCAAAGTGGCTGAGGCGGCGGAAAAAGTCAAAAAAAAAGGCAGCGAGCCCTCTCTGACTAACGTATGTGAAGAATTAAATATTCATTCTCCTACGCCGAACCTTTCCAGCCTTCTCGAAAAATGGTACCACATGCAGCCTGAATTCCAACGCTCAATCAATGCGCCCCTTTCTGAGAATATCACTATCAAAGCGGATATTGTTGAAAAAAACATTGAGTTGGAAAAATCACTTTCCTTATTACGAGCCACACTTGAGTCAACAACTGACGGAATTATGATGGTCAATGGCCAAGGGATGATAGTGGATTGGAACCAAAAGTTTGTAGAAATGTGGCGCATACCAACTCATATGTTAGAAAGTGGTATTGAGCGTACTGGTTTTGAGTACATTTTAGAACAACTCATCAACCCTGATTTAATAGTCGCAGATGTAAATTACCTCTATGAAAACCCCCATTGGCATGGCGAACTACCACTTTTAAATTTTAAAGATGGCCGAGTTTTTGAACGATTTACTCAACCCTTGCGCGTGGGTAAAGAAGTGGTTGGACGTGTCTATAGCTTCCGCGATGTGACTCAAAAACGAATTGATGAAGACGAATTACGCATTCGTGAACGAGCAATTGAAGCAAGCACACATGGTGTAGCTATTATTGATATTGCTAAAGAAAATTTGCCGATTATTTATGTTAATAAAGCGTTTGAACGTATTACGGGATACAAGGAAAAACAGATCTTGGGACAAAACCTGACGATGCTACATGGCAGCATGGCCCAGCAGGTCAACCATAAGCGTATCAATCTGGCAATAAAGGAGTTACGAGAAGAAACGGTAGAACTCGAAAGCTATCAGCAAACTGGGGAAACTTTTTGGTGTGAAATGAGCGTGGCTCCTGTGCGCGATTCGTTTAATAATGTGAAACATTACGTGTGTCTTGTCAATGACATTACCCAGCGCCGTCAAATGGAAGAACAATTAATTAAACAAGCAACACATGATTCATTAACTGGCTTACCTAACCGTGTTCTATTAATTGACAGGGTTGAACAAGCTATTTTACAAGCAAAAAAGAAAAATGCTTTATTAGCTTTTCTATTCTTGGATCTTGATCGTTTTAAAATGACGAATGACACCCTAGGGCACAACATAGGCGACAAGCTTTTACAAGCAGTATCAAATCGACTGCTGCTGCAAACCAATGACTTTGATACCGTTTGTCGTCTAGGCGGCGATGAATTTGTAATTTTGTTAACCGATATTTATACCGAACAACAGGCCCAACAAAATGCACAAGAGATTCTTAGCGCCATTGCGAAACCTTTTCAAATAGAGCAACATCAATTAAAAATAACCGGCAGTATTGGCCTTAGTTATTTTCCTAAAGATGGTCTGGATTATGAATCATTAATGAAAAGTTCTGATTTGTCGATGTATCATGCCAAAGAAAATGGGCGTAATACTTATCGTTCTTATGATAAGGAAATGAATACTAAAGTGATTAATCGCATGAAACTTGATAATGCGTTACAGGATTCATTAAAGAAACAAGAATTTTACCTGGTTTACCAACCTTTAATTAACTTGGCACAAAATAAAATTATTGGGGTAGAGGCTTTATTACGCTGGAATAGCCAAACATTAGGGGAAGTTCCCCCGAATGATTTTATTAACATGGCAGAAGAAAATGGTTTAATTCTGGATATAGGGCTGTGGGTTTTTCAAGAAGCATGCACGCAGCTTATGCATTGGCATAAACAAGGCCATGACCAATTAACCATGGCAGTGAATATTTCAGGCAAACAACTCCTGCAACCTCAATTACCGGAACTAATCAAGCAAATTCTTACCAACACCGGCATTTCCCCACGTTTTCTTGAATTGGAATTAACCGAAAGTTTATTGGTAGATAACATGAAGCAAGTTCTCGATTCAATGTATGCTTTAAAAGATATGGGTATTAAATTGGTCATTGATGACTTTGGTACAGGTTACTCCAGCTTGTCCTATTTGAAAAAATTCCCCGTTGATAAATTAAAAATTGATCGCTCATTTATTACGGAATTAGTAACAAAAGAAAATGATGCTGCCATTACCAAAGCAATTATCAATTTAGGACATAGTCTGAATCTTGAAATACTTGCTGAAGGTGTAGAAACAGAATCGCAGCACCAGTTTATTTTGCAACACCATTGTGATTATGCCCAAGGTTATTTTTATACTCCCCCCTTAACAGCCGGAGAATTAAAAGACTTTATTGATAGTTATTGCTAGTTGATTTTTTCCTGACCTATATTGGCACAAAATCGACCTGGATTTTTTTTCTTAAGTATTTGAAATATCTTCTATTTCTTTGCTAGAGTAAAATAATCTAGGAGATTCTCATGAAAGAAGTAACCATTATTGGTTTAGGTTTGTCAGGAACTCTGCTTGCTTTATATCTGGCACGAAGAGGTTATCAACTCGAAGTATTTGATGCGAGATCAGACATCCGATCGCATCCTACTGAAGATGGGCGCTCCATTAATCTTGCCTTATCGTGTCGAGGGATTACTGGCCTTTCTCAGGTCGACATTATGGCAAAAGTAAAAAAGCTTCTTGTTCCCATGCGAGCAAGAGCCATTCATGAACTAAGTGGACAGATCAAATTCCAATCATTCGGCCGTCATCAGGATGAATACATAAATGCAGTCCAACGAAATGAATTAAATAAATTATTACTGGATGTGATTGAGCAATATCCTGGGGTTAATTTGCATTTTAATACTAAATTACTATCCCTTAATGTTGAGCAAAAAACCTTACTTTTCCAACCAGCCGATGGTCATCCTGTTGAAAAAAAATATGAATGCTTGATTGGGGCAGATGGAGCAAGCTCCTGTGTACGGCATGAATTGCAAACCCATAACTTAATCAACGCAAGTCGTATTTTTTTACCCTATGGTTACAAAGAACTTTGCATTGGTAGCCCCAATCAACAACATTTAGCTCATGAACATCTCCATTTGTGGCCTAGAGATGCTTATTTACTGCTAGGCAATCCTAATCTGGATCATTCCGTTACTGGATCTTTATTTTTACCGCAAGAAGGTAAAAATAGCTTTGCTGAATTAGACAATGCACAAAAAATAAATGATTTCTTCAAAAAATCATTTCCCGATGCGCATGCAGCCATGCCCAATTTGATCCAGGAATTTACCTCACATCCCACTGGTAACATGAGTACCATAAAGTGTGAGCCCTGGTACTATCAAGATCATTGTCTGTTAATTGGTGATGCAGCTCATGGTGTAGTACCTTTCTTTGGTCAAGGCATGAACAGTGCTTTTGAAGACTGCCGTATTTTAAACGAGTTGCTGGATAAGCACCAAGATAATTGGGATAAAGTAATGCCCGCATTTTATCAGGCAAGAAAAATAAATACTGATGCGGTAGCACAAATGTCCATGGAAAACTTCCATGAAATTCAAACAAATATCCGAGACCCTCGCTTTAATTTAAAAAAACAATTAGAGCATTTACTCATGCAACGTTATCCACATGATTATACATCCAAACATGTCTTGGTCATGTTTACCAATACCGCTTATGCGAAAGCCTATACTATTGGATTGATACAAGCGGAGTTTTTAGAACAAATTTGTATGAAGATAGAAAAAATAGAGGATGTGAACTGGAGCAATGTGGAAAAAACGCTTCGTGATTATGGACGGCAGTTAAGCCAATTGGATTAAAAGTGTCTTATCGGGATGATATATAGTCAGTCATAGGGAGATGAACAATGCAAGAGATTCAAAATTATATTAATGCAAAACAACAAGAGTTTATGTGTCATCCCTTTTTTAAAAAGCTGGGACAATTAAACAGCTTGGAGGAAATCAGCTATTTCGTACCTGAACTAACTTTTTGGGCCATGACTTTCCAAGATATTCTTAGAATCAATGAAGAAAAAGTAGTTGATCCTTATCTAAAAAAAAATAGCCCGCCATCACCGCCAGGAAGATGCTGGCCATGACAAATGGTTTTTACATGATAAAAAATACATGAGTAGTGTCAGTATTGATAAATCTTGTGAAAGTAATGATATTAGCTGGCTTTATAGTAAAAGCTCACAAGCGACCAGAGATGCTGCTTATGCCTTAGTTGCTGAAGTTTTCAAAGCTGAAAATGAAGTGATTAATATTGCTTTGCTTTTAACGCTAGAATCTTCGGGTCATGTTTTTTTTGAAAAAGTAGCAAAACAAGTACAAGAAATTGGAGAAACCAAAAACCTAAAATATTTCTCTAATTCTCATTTAGAAGTTGAAATGGCTCATGCCTTATTTGAAGAGGAAATGGAGCGCGTTTTATTTTCCAGAAAAATTCCTCTCAATATTCGCCGCGATGCGTTGAAAATGATCGATCGATGCTATGAAGCGTTTAATAAAATGTTTAATGGTTTAGTGATTGTCTGCGAACAACGACTTGAACTGGCAAAACAAAGGAAACAGCATGACTCCCAATCAATGGACGTCTGAACACATTAGGCATTGCAAACAAAAACTGACTCAAGCACTCTCAAGCCCTGATATCATTCTAAATGACTTTGGCAAATTGATTGATACAAAGGCTACTGTTGTCTGCGAACCGCAAACAATTTCAGAACTGCAAACATTGATACGTTATGCCCATGAGAATCATTTACCTGTAACCATTCGCGGAAATGGCATGAGTCAAAGTGGTCAATCTCTTCCTGTATCAGGCGGGTTATTGCTGAATATGCAGCATTTTAGTCAAGTTAAGGAAGCCTCTCCTGGAGAGATATGGATTGACGCAAATGCGACATGGGCTGATTTATTAAATTGTTCCCTAAAACAATCTCAAATTCCTTATGTAGTACCTCATAACTGTAATTTATCCATTGGCGGGGTATTATCTGCAGGAGGAATAGGAGCCTCTTCTTTCAAATTTGGTAGTGTCATTACGCATGTTAAACAACTTGAAATATTGCAAGTCAATGGTGAATTAACAAGGGCAGATTATCATTCCCCATTGGCTCAAGCTTGCCTGGGTGGGCAAGGACATTTTGGTATTATAACGAAAGCATGTATTGCCCTAAGGGTTTGCCCCTCTGCGGTTAGAACTTTCTTTCTGGTTTATTTGGACAAGCAAACCTGGCTTGATGATTTACAAAAATGCCAACCCAAAGCGGATTACATCGAAGCTTTTTGTAGTCCAGCTATTCAAGGGGCTAAGTTATCAGCCCATGGACGAACTCCTTTTGCGCAGTGGTTTTATGCTCTGCACATCTCGATGGAATACGAGCAAGCTGCTCCTGATTTCAATACCT
>CAZTYT010000079.1:0-9087 GCA_964618245.1 uncultured Legionella sp.
CTAAAAAGGTGGTGGATGCAATTACACATTACTATGAGCATGATAACTCCAATGTGCATCGTGGCGTACATACTTTAAGTGTTCGTGCGACAGACAGATATGAGGCGGCTCGTTCGCGGGTTAAGCATTTTATTAATGCGCGTTCTGCACGTGAATGTGTTTTTGTTCGGGGTACTACTGAGGCTATTAACCTGGTGGCACAAAGTTATGTTGCTCCACGTTTATTACCCGGTGATGAAGTCCTTATCACTCATATGGAACATCACTCTAACATTGTGCCTTGGCAAATGATTTGCAAAAAAGCGGGAGCCAGATTGCAGGTAGCCCCTATTTCTCAAGAGGGAGAAGTTTTACTTGAAGAATTTGCCAAAAAATTAAATGAGAATACCCGTTTTGTTTCTATTAATTACGTATCGAATGCCTTAGGTACCATTAACCCCATAAAAAAAATGATAGAAATGGCTCATGAATATGGGGCTAAAGTGCTGGTCGATGGGGCGCAGGCAACAGCGCATTTGCCTATTGATGTGCAAGCGCTAGGATGTGATTTTTATGCTTTTTCTGGACATAAAATGTATGGCCCTACAGGCATTGGTGTTTTATGGGGTAAAGAAGCACTTTTAGATGAAATGCCTCCTTATCAGGGAGGGGGCGAAATGATTAATTATGTTACTTTCGATTCTACTGAATACGCGCCATTGCCACAAAAATTTGAAGCAGGTACCCCTAATATTGCTGGGGCGATTGGATTAGGGGCTGCCATTGATTATCTGTGGTCATTGGATTTGAATGCTATCACTGCATATGAAAAAGAGTTATTAGATTATGCAACAGCAGGGGTTCAGTCATTGGGTGGTTTTAAAATTATTGGTACGGCTAAACAGAAAGTTCCAGTAATTTCTTTTATCCATGAAACAATACATGCGCATGATATTGGAACCATTATGGATAGCCGAGGCATTGCTTTGCGAAGCGGGCATCATTGCGCTATGCCGTTGATGGATTTTTATGGTGTCGCGGCAACGTCACGTATTTCGCTTTCTTTCTATAACACGAAAGAAGAGATTGATCGTTGTCTTGATGCTTTAAAACAAGTAAAAGAGGTATTTGCATGAGCGCTGATTTGCGTGAACTGTATCAGGAAATCATTATTGATCATAATCGCAACCCACGACATCACTATGCGATGGAGGATGCGAGCTGCCAAGCGAATGGTTTTAATCCTTTATGCGGGGATAAACTCACTGTTTATGTCAAATTGGATAAAGACAAAATTAGTGAGTTGAGTTTTTTAGGTTGTGGCTGTGCGATATCTCAAGCTTCGGCCTCATTGATGACGGATACCATTAAGGGCAAGACAATCGATGAAGCCCATGAATTATTTCATCGTTTTCATCATATGTTGACTCAAAACGAAGAGGGGCAATTGCAAGTAATGGAT
This sequence comes from uncultured Legionella sp., assembly GCA_964618245.1. GTDB lineage: Bacteria > Pseudomonadota > Gammaproteobacteria > Legionellales > Legionellaceae > Legionella. Next base: position 1,442 of record CAZTYT010000079.1, read on the forward strand.
AAGCTAATGGTGCTTGCAGGAGTGAAAGCTTATCCTGCCCGGGTGAAGTGCGCTACCTTAGCCTGGCATACATTGGAAGCTGCCCTAAATAAAGACCCCAACGTGGTGAAAACGGAATAGAGGTTATTTGATGTTTGGCATGAAGAAAAAACAAGATACCGAGGTCATGAGAGAGGCGATAATTACCGCACTTAAAGGAGTATATGATCCAGAAATACCGGTGAATATTTATGATTTGGGTTTAATCTACGATATCGCCATTGATGAAGAAGCTCATGTTGCAGTTCAAATGACTTTAACTACCCCAGGCTGTCCGGTAGCCCAAACTTTTCCAGGTACCGTAGAACAAGCAGTCAACCAAGTGGAAGGGGTATGTGATTGTACGGTGGAATTGGTGTGGGAGCCTCCTTGGACCCAAGACCGCATGACCGAAGCAGCACGACTTGAATTAGGAATTTTTTATTAACCATGTGGCGACCTTCAGCATCTATTGAATTATTACGTCAACGCGCATCCATTGTGCGCCTAATTCGTGAGTTTTTTAATCAACGTGGATATCTTGAAGTAGAAACACCCATTATGGGGCAGTATGGGACTACGGATGTTTATCTGAGCAATATTAAAGCGTTATTCCGCGACAATGCTTATTGCTTGCAAACATCTCCCGAATATCATATGAAACGTCTTTTGGCTGCGGGTAGCGGCCCTATATTTCAACTCGCCCGAGTGTTTCGTGATGACGAGCTAGGTCGTTGGCATAATCCAGAATTTACTTTATTGGAATGGTATCAGTTGGGTATTGATCATCATCAACTCATGGATGAAATGGATTTATTATTACAAACAGTCTTGCAAACCCGGCCAATGCAGCGAAAAACTTACCAGCAAGCTTTTTTAGAATCATGCGATATTGATCCCTTTACTGTCTCAATTGCGCAACTAAAAGAAGCGTTGACCCAGTTTAATTTAGAAAATGTACTCCCTCCACAGGAACAAGATCGTGATCAATATTTATTTTTGTTAATGAGTCATGTGGTTGAGCCTTTTCTAAGCCAAAGCACTAGCCCTGTTGCTATTTATCATTTTCCGGCTTCTCAGGCGGCTTTGGCCAAAGTGAATCAGGGGGTAGCTGAGCGTTTTGAGGTTTACTATCAGGGTATTGAGCTGGCGAATGGTTTTCATGAGTTAACGGATGAATCAGCTCAGGCACAACGTTTTAGAATGGATCAGGCGATTCGTCAGGAGAAAGGGCTAGCTGTCGTGGCAGCGGATGAGCATCTTTTGCAAGCTTTGGCTCATGGGCTTCCTGCCTGTAGTGGTGTGGCTTTAGGGATTGACCGTTTGTTAGCGCTTGCGTTAGGGCAAAGTGAAATTGGTAAAGTGATTGCCTTTGATTTTGCCAGGGCTTGATTAAAACTCATTCTCATTTGCGGTTAATTAACTTAGCCCTAAACCAATTTCTTGGGTAGAATCATTATCTTCAATATTAGCTGTATTCGTTTGTTCTATTTTATCGGGGAGTTTTTCAGTTACCTTTGCAGATTCCTCTTTTGGGATATAGTTAGTTTTTGCTTTTTTATTTAAAAGCAGGAATGTAGCCATATTGTCTTGCTTTCTTTTTCTCTGCATGTCAGTGTATTCTTTTTGCGAATCTTTAGTAAACGATTGCAATTCATAAATTTTTGCTTTTATCCTGCCTTTTAAAATTTCCCGATATTCTTTTAGAAGAAGTTGATATTCGCCATTATCTTCTGTTTTTTTAACATTCTTCCGGGGGTTTTTATAATAATATTCGACCACAGAAACTCGCTCTCTAATTTCTGCAAGCGTAATGGATTTTTGCTGTGGAATAGAAGGCTCTAGTTTTTCTGGAAATATATACTCTTCGTCATCTTCAGGAAATGGATAGAGAAAATTAATTAAATTTTTTATCAGATAATCTATACCCAAACGTAAAGGCTTTATTATGGATTTATCTTCCTTTTGCTGTAGTGAAGGAGAAGTTAGTCTAGGAGCAATGATTGTTTTTAATACTTGAATCACTAGTTCATTTTCTTGAGGGCTATCAATGGTAATATCATCAAGCTCTTCATTAATCATCTCGATGTACCTGGCTTTTTCATACGATGTAAAAGGCATTTTAAGTATTTTATGTTAATATTTGCTCTCATTGTACTTAACCTATCCATTTGTTTCCACTTTTATTAATTACAAATCCATTTGCTTTCACCAACAATAGAATAAACTTCATTATCTCCAATCACTATATGATCAAGCAATCTGGCATCCACTAATTCTAATGCATCACGAATGCGTTCGGTGACTGCAATATCTTGAGGGCTAGCATCGGAAAGACCTGAAGGGTGATTATGAGCAAGGATTAAGGCTGCTGCATTCAGTTGTAAAACACGTTCAACAATGGGCCGGGGGTGTACCGTTGCCATATTGATAGTTCCGGAAAAAAGCTCTTCATAGGCAATAATTCGATGTTGGTTATCCAGAAAAAGGGCAGCAAAAGTTTCATTTTTATAATCACGTAATCGTTTTTTCAAGTAAGCATAGGTTTGTTTACTATTGGTGATTTGGGTCTCTTTTTGCAATTGAATAAAGTCGCTGCGTTTACAGATTTCTTTCACTGCTTGAAGTTGCACATAGCGAACTTCTCCTAAGCCAACAATTTGTTGAAAACGATTTTTATCGGCATTGAGAATAGCTCTTAAATCTCCCAAATGCTGAAGCAAATCGTCAGCTAATTGCACACAGGATTTTTTTCCACTGCCTGAGCTGATGAAAATCGCTAATAATTCTGCATCTGTAAGACTTTGTGCTCCATTAATAAGCAATTTTTCACGCAGGTTTAACTGCCGTATCGGTTGGATGGCCGCCATAATCTATTCCTTTATTTATTGCGAAGTTTGTGCTTTGATCAGAGCTATTCTTATCAAAAATGGTTAGGCATGCAAGATTTTATTGGTAAAAAAATTCTTCTGGGAATTTGTGGGGGGGGTAGCTGCTTATAAATCCGCCTATTTAGTACGCGAGTTAACCCGCTTGGGGGCTGAAGTAAAAGTGGTCATGACGGAATCAGCGCAACAATTCATCAGCCCCTTATTAATGCAGGCATTATCAGGGAATGAAGTAAGAACAGAATTATTTGATGCGCAAGCAGAACGTGCAATGGGGCATATTGAATTGGCGCGATGGGCTGATTATTTAGTGATTGCACCAGCCTCCGCTAATTTTCTAGCCAAAATGGCGCATGGTATTGCAGATGATTTACTTTCTACTTTATATCTGGTTGCAGATACTCCTGTAATCCTTTGTCCTGCAATGAACCACAGTATGTGGGGGCATCCTGCAACCCAAGATAATTGTAAATTATTACAAAATCGTGGTGTGATATTGGTAGGACCAGAAGAAGGCTCACAAGCGTGTGGAGAAGTCGGCTTAGGTAGATTGAGTGAGGTGGAGCAAATTATTAATGCCTTGCGTTTATATGAAGTGAATCGACTGTTGGTTGGGAAAAAAATATTAATTACTTCAGGCCCTACCCGAGAAGAAATTGATCCGGTGCGATACATTAGTAACCACAGTTCCGGAAAAATGGGAGTGGCAATAGCAGAAGCAGCAGCTATGGCTGGCGCAGAGGTCATTTTAGTAAGTGGTCCTAGCGCGGTGCAAGTTTCTTCCAGGATTAAATTGATTAAAGTGCAGTCTGCTCAGGAAATGTTAGATGCAGTAATGCATGAATTAAAGAAGGAAATGATTTTTATTGGAACAGCAGCTGTTGCGGATTATCGCGTTCAAGCACCGGCAACGGAAAAAATTAAAAAAAATCATCAGGAAGAATTAAGTTTACAATTATTTAAAAATCCTGACATTTTAAGTACGGTAGCTGCTTCCGAGAAAGCATCCTTTGTAGTTGGATTTGCTGCCGAAACTACCGATGTAATTCCTTATGCTAAAGAAAAGCTAAAACAGAAAAAATTGGATATGATTGTTGCTAATGCGGTAGGGAAAGGAATTGGGTTTAATAGTGATGCAAATCAAGTGACAGTCATTACCAATAATCAACAAATCGAGTTGTCTTTAACCCATAAAATGCGATTAGCAGGACAAATTATTGCAATTCTTGCTACAACTCTGCAAAATGACAGCCGTTAAGGATTAATTGGTTTTCCAAATAATAATTTTTATTAGGGACTGTCAACTGGAGTATACCTTAATAGCAGTAATATTTTTTTTGATTAATACTATGAGCGCCTTTCTTGCCTACGTTTAAATCCATCCTTCTTTTACTTTAGCGTGGGCAATAAAGGCGCACTTTTTGTTAACCTTTTATGGTTGTGTGGACTAAAAAATGAAGCAAGCAATTCAATTAAAAATTCTTGATAAAAGAGTTGGTGACAGTATTCCTTTTCCTACCTATGCAACAGATGGTTCAGCTGGCCTGGATTTGCGGGTTTGCCTTGATGCACCTATTCAGATAGCTCCACAGGAAACTATTTTATTGCCTACAGGTATTTCTATTTACATTGCTGACCCTAAATTAGCTGCAGTTATTTTACCACGCTCAGGATTAGGCCATAAGCATGGTATTGTTTTAGGAAATTTAGTGGGATTAATTGATTCTGACTATCAAGGGGAGTTAAAGATTTCATGTTGGAACAGGGGGGAAGAACATTTTACGGTTAACCCTGGCGAACGTATTGCCCAATTAGTATTTCTTCCTGTTGTGCAAGCAGCTTTTGAAATCGTAGATGATTTTACCGAAAGTTCTCGTGGAGAAGGTGGCTTTGGAAGTTCTGGGAGACATTAATGAGCTACCAGCAAAAGCAAGTTCCTCGTTCAGTATTTCGGGCTTATGATATACGAGGAATTATTGGTCAGGATCTGGATGAGCATTCCTTTTATACAATTGGCTTGGCGATTGCCTGTCATTTGCGAGATTTACAACGCCAACAAATTTTTTTAGCTCGTGATGGCCGCTTGACCAGTGCTGCTTTAGCTACTGCTTTAAAACAGGCTTTGCTTGATAGTGGAATTCAAGTCTTTGATCTGGGTGTCGTGCCAACCCCAGTTATGTATTATGCTACCCATACCCAGGGAGTTGATTGTGGCTTAATGGTAACTGCCAGCCATAATCCTGCTAGTTATAATGGCATCAAACTAGTTTTGGCAGGAAAAACTCTGGTTCAAGAAGATATAGATGCTTTATATCACTCAGTACAGACACAGAAAAAAATTACAGGGAAAGGGGAAGAAAAAGCACTGAATGTGATTCCCGATTATATAAAACGTATCGTTAGCGACATTCATCTTCAACGGCGATTAAAAGTGGTTGTTGATTGTGGCAATGGGGTAGCTGGTCTTATTGTGCCAGAAGTATTAACCCAATTAGGCTGTGAGGTTATCCCTTTGTATTGTGAGGTGGACGGCCAATTTCCCAATCATCATCCTGACCCTTCTGTTGAAGCCAATTTGAAAGATTTACAGGCAATGGTCATTGCGCAACATGCAGATATGGGATTAGCTTTTGACGGTGATGCGGATCGATTAGGCCTAGTGACTAATACAGGTGAGGTTATTTGGCCTGATCGATTGATGGTGTTATACGTTCGCGAGGTTTTGAGTCGTCAGCCAGGAGCAACGGTAGTCTTTGATGTGAAATGCTCTAATCATTTAGCGACAGAAATCACAGCGGCTGGAGGTATCGCTAAAATGTGCCCAACGGGTCATTCCATAGTGAAACGTGTGATGAGGGAAGAACAAGCAGTTTTAGCTGGCGAGATGAGTGGCCATTTATTCTTTAACGATCGTTGGTATGGGTTTGATGATGCTTTATATAGTGCTTGCCGCTTATTAGAAATTTTGAGTGCTTCTGATTTAACGGTAAGCCAACAACTTGCCTCTATCCCTAATAGTGTAAACACTCCTGAATTAAAAATTAATATCACCGAGCATGACAAGTTTTTGTTTATGCAGCGATTTAATGAAACAGCAAGTTTTCCCACAGCAAAAATTATCAGTATTGATGGTCTGCGAGTAGAATTCCCTACTGGATGGGGCCTATTACGTGCCTCCAATACGACGCCTTGTTTGGTCGCTCGTTTTGAAGCAATTGATCAAACTAATTTAGAAGAAATTCAACAGCTATTTAAAAAACAATTACAGCAGTTGGATGCCAAATTAGAATTACCTTTTTAATATCCATGTGTAGGTCGATATTTCAGGGCTCAACTTACAATTGTAAAACATAAAACATAACATCCAATGGCAATTGATTCTGTATACGGGCAGGAACTTTTTCTTGTTTTATTATTTCGAAGTGATTGGATTGGGCAAGTTTCTGGATGTAGTTGGGGTGATGGCTAAAGCGGGCGCTGGATTGGAGCATCCAGGGTTGTTCGGTGCTGATTTCGGTAGTGAAAATAAAATATCCCTTCGTTTGTAAATGGGTTTTAACCGCTTGAAATAATTCATCGAGTTGCCCAAAGTAAGGCAGTACATCTGCTGCAACAATCAGATTGTATTGCTTTTTATTTTGTTGTAAAAAAGCGTTAATTTCCATGGCATGCAATTCATCATAAATTCCTTTTTCTTTTGCTTGGGCCAACATCTTGGGTGCAATATCCACGCCGGTGAGATGCTGACTAATTTCTCGCAAGACAGCGCCTGTTAGACCGGTACCGCAGCCCAGATCCAGGGTTTGATTATTTTCAAGTAATTTCAGATGATGGATTTCGCGGGCAATGTGTTGGGGAAGACTATATTGCAAGGTATTTTGCATGTGTTGATCATAATAAAGCGCATAATTATTAAATAAATTTTGTGCATACTCTGTATTGGTTTGTGCTTGAAAATTTCCTTCCAGGGCATTAAGCATGTGTTGGCTGACACTGTCCTTCGGATTCACGGCTAAAGCCTGTTTTAAATAGTCACGCGCAGTTTCCCGTTGAGTCATTTTTAAATAAATTGCGGCTAAATTATTTAAGGAGGCACTATGCTGAGGTTGCGATTTTAAAGTTCGTTCAAAAAAAATGATAGCTTCATTCAAATGGCCTAATGCCATTTCAGCAACGCCAGAATTATACAAATATTCAATATTATCGGGTTCTTTTTCCAAGAGTACATCATAATGCATCAGCGCATTTTCAAAACGGTCAAAGTGCATGAAAGTGGCAGCCAAATTATTGCGTGCGTCGCTATTTTCATTGTCCAAAGCCAGGGATTTACTAAAGTAATCTACTGCAAGTTGATTTTGTCCCCGTTTTAAAGCAATTACTCCTAAATTGGTTAAAGCCTGTATTTGTTCACTATCTTGTTCCAATACTTTTTGAAATGCCTGCTCAGCTTCATCCAGTGCATTGCTTTCCAGATGAAGCACCCCTAAATAAAAATGAGCTTCGGTATGATATGGATTAAGGGAAATGACGTTATTAAATTGGGTTTTGGCGGCAGCTAGTTGATTATTTTGCAATAATAATAGACCTAAATTGAAATGAGCCGCACTAAAGTCAGGTTCTGCATGCACGGCTTTCGTATAATGTTGTAAGGCTTTTAGGTAATTATTTTGTAATGCATAAATAGTTGCCAGGTTATTATGTGCTTGCGCATAAGAAGGATTTAGCTTAATGGCCTCCAGG
>CAZTYT010000080.1:0-9018 GCA_964618245.1 uncultured Legionella sp.
GGCCTCACTGGATTCCCAGGGTTATTTCTTCAAAAATTGTGAAGAATGTGGATAGAGTAATGGATCATTCATACTCTGCTCAAATGCTTACCAGCGATGAAAATTTGGTTGCTGTTTCTCTTGCGGTTCAATATCGTATTGGTGATTTAAAACAATACCTTTTTAATGTAGCTAATCCTGAAGAAAGCTTACAACAGGCAACCTCTAGCGCATTGAGGCAAGTAGTTGGTACTACTACCCTCGATCAAATCATTACAGAGGGACGTGAAGTCTGGGGTAATCAGGTTCAAGACACTTTGATTAAAACCCTGGATATATACAAAACCGGGATTGTGATTGTAAATGTTTCACCACAGCCTGCACGCGCGCCGGAGAGTGTGCAAGATGCCTTCGATGACGCCATAAAGGCTCAGGAAGATGAGAAACGATTTAAAGAACAGGCTTATGCGTATGCAGCCAAAGTAGTTCCTATTGCTGAAGGTAATGCAAGCCGTATCCAGCAGGAAGCTGATGCTTTTGCTAAACAAGTGGTTTTGCGTGCCCAAGGTGAAGTAGCTGAGTATCTAGCCTTACTCCCCCAATACACCGCAACACCGTTTATTACTGCTGAACGCATGTATTTAGAGACTATGCAAAAAGTCTTGAACAAAAGCAGTAAGATTATCGTTGATAGTAAATCGAGTAATTTATTATATCTACCCTTAGATAAGTTGTCGCCAAATCAAGCTGAAAATCTTGCTGCCAGCCAGGCAAAAAATAAAAAAGCTAATTCTGACGAAAATAATGATATAAGCAATTTGGTCGATGGGCGTGAAGTGGCTCGCCCTGTTTACCGTCAAGGGAGAGATTCATAAATGAAGAGTGCGTATAAAGCCCTTGTAACTTTGGCTATTTTAGTTTTTTTATTTTCTATTACTACTGTTTTTACGATAAATGAAGGGCAACAGGGTATTCTTTTGCGCTTAGGCCGGTTGGTACACGATACCCAAACTGATAACGTGAAAGTGTTAACCCCGGGTTTGCATTTTAAAATCCCATTTATTGAAAATGTGCGGGTTTTTGATACGCGTATCCAAACTATGGATATTAAATCAACTCGTATTGTCACTAAAGAAAAGAAAGATGTTATGGTTGATTATTATGTAAAATGGCAAATTATCAACTTGGCGCAGTATTTCAAATCCACCGGTGGAAATGAGTTTAAGGCAGAGACTTTATTAGAACAACAATTGAATACCTTGCTTAGGGCTCAGTTTGGTAAACGAACCATTTCAGAAGTGGTTTCTGGGGGACGAGACGATGTCATGGATTTATTGCGTTCTGCTGCTGAAAAACAGGCAGGTGAATTAGGTATACAAGTAGTTGACGTACGAATTAAAGGGATCGAGCTTCCTGCCAATACGAGTAATGCTATTTATCAACGCATGCGTGCGGATATGCAAAAAATTGCCAATCGCCACCGCGCGGATGGTCAGGCTGCGGCAGAAAAAATAAGAGCAAAAGCAGATGCTGATATAATGGTTTTATTGGCTACAACGCAAAGCGAGGCACAAAAGACCCGCGCTATTGGTCAAGCCAAGGCTTCTTCTATTTATGCCCAGGCATATAGCCAAAATAAGGAGTTTTTTACTTTATATCGCAGTTTGTTGGCTTATGAAGGTAGTTTTCAAAGCAAAAAGGATATCTTGGTGTTGGATCAAAGCAGTGCATTTTTTAATTATTTTAAGCAAGGCATCCAAAAAAATGATGGTGTCATTGCTAAAAAATGACTATAATGTTCGATTTTGCTGAAATCAGGTTGATGCCTGAAAGCATTTTGCAGATTTAAGAGTGAATCATGGGTAAGAATGTTGTTGTTTTAGGTACACAGTGGGGCGATGAAGGCAAAGGTAAAATTGTCGATTTATTAATGCAGGATGCGCAAGTCGTTGTTCGCTATCAAGGTGGTCATAACGCAGGTCATACATTGAAAATTAACGGTGTTAAAACCGTTTTACGCTTAATCCCTTCTGGTATGCTTAGGCCTCATGTTACTTGTTATATCGCTAATGGAGTGGTGCTTTCGCCTGAGGCTTTACTTAGTGAAATTAAAGAATTGGAAAGCACTGGTGTTAATGTTCGTTCACGTTTAAAAGTTAGTATGGCATGCCCACTTATTCTTCCTTGCCATGTGGCCTTAGATAAAGCGCGAGAAACTCATATGGGGAAGGCTGCGATTGGTACCACCGGCCGTGGGATTGGCCCCGCTTATGAAGATAAAGTGGCTCGACGTGCGTTAAAAGTAGGGGATTTATTCCATCCTGAGCGTTTCACTCAGAAATTAACAGAGCTACTAGACTATTACAATTTTGTATTGACGCAATATTTTAAGCAGCCTGCAGTTGAGTTACAGCCTATTTTAGACGCAGCGGCTGTGTGGACTGAGGAATTGCGTCCCATGGCATGTGATGTGTCTGCGGCTTTGCATGAGCACCGCGAAAAAGGGGATAATATTTTATTTGAAGGAGCACAAGGGGTATACTTGGATGTGGATCATGGTACTTATCCTTTTGTTACCTCCTCCAATACTTGTGTTGGTTCAGTAGTGAACGGCGCGGGTTTTGGACCCAAGTACATTGATTATGTATTAGGTATTACCAAGGCTTACACGACACGTGTAGGTAGTGGTCCTTTCCCCACAGAATTATTTGACGATGTTGGCAAATACATCGCTGAACGTGGCCAGGAATTTGGTGCGGTGACTGGTAGGCCAAGACGCTGTGGTTGGTTTGATGCGGTGTTATTAAAGCGTTCCATTGAACTAAATAGCATTACTGGTTTATGCATTACCAAGTTAGACGTACTGGATAATTTAGAAGTATTGCGTATTGCCGTGGCCTACAAAGATAGCCAAGGTAATTTACTTTCTCGCCCACCTCAAGCGGCAGCTGATTTTGAAGGCTTAGAGCCAGTATATGAAGAAATGCCTGGCTGGAAAGAATCAACAGCAGATATTACGAATATGAGTGATTTACCAGCTAATGCTTTGGCCTACCTGAAGCGCCTTGAGACCTTATTAAATGTTCCTATTGATATGTTATCAACGGGGCCTGAGCGTGATTCTACTATTATTTTAAAAGATCCCTTTACTGCATAAAATATAGGTGGGGCCTTGCCCATAGCTGTCAGACTATGGGAAAAAACAATGCCCCATTTTTTCTATTCCCTAAATCCTTGTCTTCATCATCAAGTTCTAACATAAAACTCACAAGCTTGATTGGGCCTTGGCCCAACCATATATTTCTAGGTTTTTATTTACAAGTAAGTTCTATGGGTTGAGATGGAGTTTGCGGCTGAATTTTAGTCGTATCTTCAAGCGGAAAAAAGGTTGGGGTGAATGATTGGCGTGCTTTTTGATATTGTATGCAGACTTCTTGCTGTACTTCTGTAGGGAGCATGCTGACTGTACCATAGACTTTCACTTCACTGCCGCTATGAGGTTTTTTATCGGACGGGCAGTTTTTTACTGCTGAAACAGAATCGCGTAGATCCTGTATGAACATCTGTTCAAAACCCTCTACTAAAGTATGAACATGAGTTAAACAAATATGAAATCCAGCAGGATTTTGTAGCGCATTAAGCTCCCATCCTTTGAGTTTTAATTCATCATAAATCGCATGTGGATTTAAAGTATCGCTGTAAAAACCAAGAATTGACCACTGGGGATCACCAAATATTTTAATTCCCTCAATATCCTTCGCTTGCTCCTGGATACGTTGCCGCAGGGAAATAATGTCTTGTGCGATTTGTTGATATTTTTCTCGGCCATAGTAGGACATCACGGTGTATGCTGCAGCAACGGGCGCACCACTAACAGAGCCGTCTAGGAGTCCTGCTGTTGTATATAAACCCCCAGGCCAATTTAACCCAGAATACACTGGGCATACGGGGGAATCTTTGCTAAATAAACAAACAGAAATGCCCTTTGGATTATAACCATATTTGTGTAAATCAGCCGAGATAGAGGTGACGCCCTCTACTCGAAAATCCATCGGGTTTTGTGATGTGTCACAAAAAACAGTTAAAAAACCGCCGAGACAGGCATCAACATGTAATGGTAGTTGATGCTTTTTGGCAAGTTCTCCTAAATCGTTAATCGGATCAGCAATTCCATTCATAAACGAAGGAGCTGAACCAACAATGACAGCTGTATTTGGCGATAAATATTTTTCCATTTCAGCGGCACTAACTGCACCTGTTTGTTGATTAACTGGCACTGTAATGATACGAGCTCCGGTTAATTGAGCCGCCTTGTGAAACGCAATATGTGCAGTTTGAGGAACTACAATTTCAGGCGTTTGAATCCCTTTGGCTCGAGCATGTATGACATAAGCTGCTATGGCTTCAATAATACTAGTGGTGCCTCCATGGGTAATTATCCCATAGCCTTCAGAAGAACTATGAAATAAATCTTTGCACCATTGAAGGACTTCTGCTCTCATCGCAGTGATTCTTTTCCATTTATCATGCATGGGATTGGTTAAGTTAGCTACATCATTAGCTTCCTTAATGGCTTCTCTCAGCTCTTGGGGGTAAACTGCATAAAGAGCTCCGGAGTCTTTGCCATCACCTTTTTTAACAATGAATTTTCTTGCTACGTCCTCATCTTGTACCGCTTTAAAATCAAAGTGACAGTCACTTAAGTTGATACCAAATTGCTTAAGGATAAATTCCACTGGCATGCCTCGCTCTGGAATTTTACCTTGTAATTCCATGCCCTCACGATCGCGATTTGTTTTTTGTTGCACGGAGCTTATGTCTTTATCTAATTCTTTTTTTACATAACTTTTTACAGGAGGTATGTTTTTACCAAGCTGATAGGCCCAGTCAATTGTGCGTTGCTGAAGGGTTTTATTGTGACGACTCCGATAAGCTTGGGTGAGGATAGGGTAGGCTTCGCGAAAAAGAAAAGCTGCGCCCATAATTAAAACCAGTTGTGTGGGCGTAACTGTTTTTTCCAGAATTTTATCCGTTTGATTTATCCCTTCAGAAAGTAGATCAGCAATAAAGGTTAGCATAGTAATAACATCCCTATCATTTTAAATAAAAAACCCAGATTAACAGCGAACTGTTATCTGGGAAAGTAGAAAATTAGCTAGGTTGGAATTAAGATGATTTTAGGATTGAAAATCATTTTGTTGAATACCACCTACAACCCATTCTTTATTATTATCAAATTGACGGAAATGCCAAATTTCATCAAAAGGAGCGATGGGTTCATCATTTTCTTTGATAGTTCCGGTAAACTTCACGCTGGCAATGTAGGAGTTGGTTTGGCGTGAAACATCCAGTAATTCAGCCTCCAATGTGACAACTTCAGTTTTATTGGGTTCATTTCCGCGCTCATCGAGCTGCATTTTAATTTCCCCAAATACTTCTGGCGCGGTAAATGCTCGTAAATCTTCCGTATTTTTTTCATCATAAGCCGCTTGTAAGCGGTTAAATTTTACTTTGGCTTCTCGTAAAAACGCAGCTGGAGAGAAGTTTTCGGGATAAACTGGTGCGCTACTACTGACTGATTGTGCCGCATTGAATGTCTGGGTAAAATTATTAAAAGGGCTTTGGTTAAAAGCACTTGATTGATTCGTTTGCATGCCTGGTTGGCTTTTTTTGCGAAACAGGTTAATAGCAAAGAAAATAAGTGCACCGATAACAAGCCATGAAAGTAAACCGCTAGCCAATCCATGCCCCATAAATAAGCTAGTAAGCAAGCCACCGATTAACATCCCACCCAAAATACCGCCCCATTTGTTGGCATTACCTGGAGCACGTTGGCCCATAGGTGTAACTTGTGCTGGTTTTGTCGGTGAAAACATGCTGCTTTGTGAACGTTGTACACCAAAGCTTCTGCCACCGCCAAAACGTTTGGCTGCTGCTTCATTCACGATTAAGCCGAAGCTTAACAACGTAATAAGTAAACAGGTAATAAATGTACGCATAATTTTTAACCTTCCTCTTTGTCATTATTATTGAAGTATATCCGATAAGAATTCATTTTGTATCAGCGAATGATTTGCTACTCCTTAGTTCTTGTGGGTTGAGCCTTAGCTCAACAGGAATGTCAATTTTTAAAATATTTATAGATTATTAGTCTGTTTTGACGGTTATATGGGGATGCCAAGTAAAAATCTCAAGCGTTTATTTTTAAACAATCGCTTCATCTAACGTAAAGCCATTTAAAATTCCAGGAGTAAACGGATTGACTTGGTTGCTAGTTTTTAGCAGATAACGCCCAGAATTGCTATTCACTTCAAAAAAGAATTTGCAAATTCGCACTATCTTGCTCATCAACGAGCACATTGACTTTTTCCAGGAGTTTAAACAAAGCCCACACACCTTCTTCTGCTAGCTCATAATGATTGCCTTCAATAGAATCCAGCGCCAGTTTGGCGTTATTTTGTGGCCAAGCGAAACGTGTAATGGATTCACTACTTTGATTGTCAGTCAGGCTAGTATTGCCAATTTCTAACATTAAGCTTGCTACAACTGGATCAAGGTTGATTTTTTGCAGGCTAAATTCAATTTTGCTTTCATTGCTATGCTCAGGGAAAAACATATTGGTAATAATATTAGCGCGCATTAATGCATCAATGGTTTCAGGGGGGATAGGTAGAATGGAGTCATTGATTGCTTTAGGTTTCCACTCCGCATTGGAAGTATCCAGAAAAGGTTTTACAAAATTATCAATAAAAGCGTTTAATGAGCCATTGGTGGAAAAAAAGTGATTAAAATCATTAATAGCTATTTCATCGTTCTGGTTGGCATCGAGGGGATAACGTTTTGCGATACCCTCTCTATATTCTTTATAAACAGTTTGTTGCCATTGTTGATTGATGTACTGGCGGCTATCTTTGATCAAAAGCCCCCAGGTTTCACCAGCTAATTGCTTTGTCCACGTGCTTAAAGGTTCAGGAAGTTGGCGAGCTTGGCTATATAACAAACTAACAGGATCAGATGCAATTTCACTGGAAAAACGGGCTTTAGTTATATTAAAGGCGGTTTTTCCTCCGTCATTAATCATGGATAAGGTCGCAATAAAATGTTCAAGATCCACGATTTTTAGACTTAATTCTTTTGTGCTTGAGTTACTCATTAAATTTAAATCAGTAAACTGGCTAGCTACAGATTGATTAAAAAGAGAGGCGCTGTCATTTAAATCAGCTTTTGTTTCTTGTTGAATTAAATGAACGAGATTGTTAATAGCGTGTGTTTTTTGCAATTTTTGCGTAATTTGTTTGCCTTCTTCATAAGTCAGGTAATGGGCTGGTTGGGATTTGCGCATGAAAGTTTGCCACCAGGTGACATAATCAAAGCAATAGGCTTGAGTCAGCATACTGGGTAAATCAGTTAAATCATTACGTGCTAATACCCAGTTTTCTTTTTCCAGTTTTTGGCTTAGTTCTGGAAGTTTTTGAATGACTTCATTAAAACCTGCTCGAGTAAAATAAACAGGTACCTGGTTAGTTGCTAACTGAAATCCATCAACTTCAATACCTTGTTTTTCCTGAGAAAAAGACTCTTTAGCGATGGAATAATAAAGATAGCTATTAGGTAGCGCATTAAGGTAATTACGGGCGTCACTAACAAGCTGTGGTTTAATAGTTATATTTTTTGGCGGCTTGTTTAAAGTTTGTTGAAGTAATGTTAATTGCTTTTTAAAAGCCGTTTCTGGCAAATTTTTCCACTGATGTTTAAACCAGCCTTCCACTATTGGGGCAGAAAAATGATCGGGCTGCCCAAGCATTAAATAAACTTTAAGTGCATCATAGCGGACAATAGGAGGATTGCTTGGATTAGTAATGACTTCTTCTAATTCAGCAACGATAGCAGGCAGAAATTCATGATGCAAGCGGTGTTGGGTATTGGTTTGCAAATTCGATTTTAATTGGTGCACTGTAGGAAGTGAAAGGGAGTTACTGGAAATATTAGCTACTTTTTTTGCTGCATTTGATAAATGGAATAACGCCTGTTTTTCTTTATCTTTTTGACTATTTAAAGTGTCATAAGCAAGTAGTTCCTTGCTGGCTTCATCTAATAGGTGTACTGCTTGATAATGATGATAAGTTAAAATACATAAGCTAAGGCCAGCAATGCCTGCAGTGAGCGCAAGCAAAGATTTTTGTGAAAATCGTCGCATTTGTGGAGTTTGGCTGCATTGTCCTTGAAAGGACTTGATGGCTCCTTCCACAAAAAATGCACGGAAATTGGTTGCTTGCGGAAAAGTATCTTGAACTACCAGCGCGTATTCATGCTGTATTTTTTTATTGAGGCGGTCAATGCTAACTCCATTTTGTTCCGCGCTGGTAAAATAAATGGCTTGCAGCTGGAAAAATTTGGGCGATATCCCTTGTAGCAAGGAATGAATCGGTGCGCGTAGACTGGCTACCTGAATGGGAAATTCTCGTATTAAACTGCGCCTCATAGTGGAGCGGGCCGGATGCATTTTGCTAATGACTTGCTGACCAAGCGTTTCGGTCAATTGGTTAAATTGTTGAGTGAATGTTTCAATTTTTTTATGAGTATCATTAAAACAATCAAGCGAAAAACCAAGAGGTTTTGCCAGATCAGCTGCATGATTGGATTGATAGAATTCAGTGAAGCCAGCCAAGCTATCCATTTTGGTAAATACCAAAGCCAAATCAACTGGATAACCTAAATTAGCGCCTAACCGCCCTAAAAACTGTAAATGTTTCTTTTTTTGTTCACTAAATTGGGCTCGATCCGGGATAAGTAAATCATTTACGTCCACGCATAAGATCATCCCGGTAATTTTAAGAAAATGGTTGCAGCGGTTAAGTTGTTTGAGGGTGCTTTGCAATAAGGTTTTACTGTTAGTAAACCAGTTTTCACCTAATTCAATCATAATCCCTTGTTGATTAAAATAAACTTTAGCGTGCTCTTCGCTAAAGACAGGGACTTCTTCCATTTGGCTTTGCTTTAATAAAGCGGATTTACCTTGAGCATTTTTTCCTGTTACCA
>CAZTYT010000081.1:0-8881 GCA_964618245.1 uncultured Legionella sp.
ACGAGCCAGGCTATTCCAATACCCTTCACGAGAATCATTAGCAACTTGATCGCGATAGAGATAATAAACAGAAGCTGACCAGCATACAATAAGAGGTAAATCAGGGGTAATAACAAGCGTTTGAATAAAAAAAAAGGGAAGTACAGCCAATAACATCCCAGCAAAAATTCCTGCATCCGGATGGAGTAAATGGGCTAAGCGATAACTAAAAAAAGCGGTAAGTAGCCAACAAACTAAACTGGCCATGCGCACACTTAATTCATTAGTACCCAAAAAAGAGGTAAATACTTTAATGAGTAAGGCTACCATAGGTGGGTGATCCAGATAGCTAAAGTCTAAATGTTGTGCATAGTTCCAGTAATAAGCTTCTTCAACAAGCAAATCGGAAGAGGCCATAAAAAATAGATGAATACCAATTGAAACGCCTATAATCAGCAGTAGCCATCCTGTTGCTTGAGTTTTTTTCTCTAGAAAAATTGTTTTAGATATCTTATCCATTTACCGTTATACGCTATTATTAAATTTCTTATTAATCATAACGGGTTGATTACTATTTTCAATTTATTTTTGATCGTTGGTTGAAATGATTTCAGCAATCGATGAGAAGGTTAGTGGGGGTAAGTAATTATTATTAAGAATGAAATTTTTATGGGCCATACAGAGGTAAATCAATTTTAATATCTTTTTCCCAGGCTAGCCTTAAGGCATTAATGATAGCTAATACATCAATAAGTTCCTGAATAATAGCCCCTGTAACTGGAGGAATGTAACCTATGGCCGCAAAACACATGCCTATAATGCTGAGTGTCATTCCTCCCAAGGCACTTTGCAACACAATTTTTCTTGTTTTTAAACTTAGATGAAAAAGCTCGTCTACTTTGTTAAAAGTATTTTCCATAATCACGGCACTGGCTGCCTCGGCAGTTACATTGCTGAACTCACCAAATGCAATTCCGACTGTTGCAGCGGTTAAAGCAGGCGCATCATTAATCCCATCACCCATAAAAACCGTAGGTGATTTTTTTACTTCTTCCCGTACAATGGTGAGTTTTTGCTCGGGTGTTTGTGACGCGTGAATTTCAGTTACATTCAATTGCTGCCCAAGATAGTTTACTTCAGATTCCCTATCACCAGAAACAATCATAATTTTATTAAAGTGATGGGCTGGTTTTAAGTGACTTATAAACGATTTTGTTTCTGGTCGAGCCGGATCATGAAAATGAAGGATTGCAGTAACTACATCATCGATTAACACAATGCATTCAAGGCCCGATTTTTCTTGGGGAAGAGTTGACTTAAACTCCGGATGATTTTTCAATAGTTTTTTTCTTCCGGTAATATGTATTTTATGATTATTAATGGTTCCTTGTAATCCTTGACCAGGTATTTCAGAAACATCTGATGTTTCAAGAAGCACAATACGTTCTTTTTCCACTGCATTTAAAACAGCAAATGAGAGGGGATGTTTGGAGTAGCGTTCAAGGCTGGCAGCATATTGAAGCACTCGCTCTCTTGTAAAATCAGCTGTTATGGTTATCTCTGTTAAGGTTGGCCGACCATAAGTTAGTGTACCTGTTTTATCAAAAATGGCTGTTTTACAGATAGGTAATTGCTCAACTACCGTTGGATCTTTTATGATAATAGACTGTTTCGCTGCTTTTGAAATAGCGCTAATAATGGTAATTGGAATCGCAATAAGCAAAGGGCAGGGTGTGGCTATCACCAAAACGGCAAGAAATCGAACAGCATCACCAGATATATACCAGGCTAATATTGCAAATATTAAAGCAAGCACCCCAAAAAAAACGCCTATTTTATCGCCCAAACGCCGTATTGAGGGACGTTTTTGTTCTGCTTCTTCCAAAACTTGAACAATAGAGGCATAACGAGAATTAGAAGTCAGCTGAGTGGTTTTAATGATTAACGGTGAGTCCCCATTCAAAGCACCGGATAAAACAGAAGCGCCAGGCGCTTTTGATATTTGATAAGGCTCTCCGGTCAAGTAGGATTCATCCATTGAGCCATGCCCCTCAACAACAATACCATCAACAGGACAGGTTTCATGGGGATAAACAACAATTTCATCATCGATTTTTATCTGCTCTAATTCAATATCATCAATATGATGGTTTGTCTTACGATGTGCAATTAAAGGCATACGTTGCTCAAGCGCCAATAGTACAGAAGAGGCTTTTCGCATGGCGTATCGTTCTAATGCCTGACCACTGGCAAGCATGAGAATAATAAAAGCTGATGCAAGGTATTCATGCAAAATCACACCAGTTACTAATGCCAGGGCAGCTAATATATCTGCACCCAAATTACCTTTGATGAGCTTAAAAAATATTTGAGATAACAGTGGCAATCCCGCCACAATCAAAAGAAAAAACAGTGGGTATTGGGCATAGGGATAATTAAATACCTTTAAGAAAAAATAAATACCAATAATAAAGATCGATAAAAATGCGATAATTATCTGCCATTTATTTTTGAAGTTCATCTGTGTCTCGTCGTTTTATTGATATGTTAAATACTTTCTTTTAGTGCTTACTCGAAAAAGACATATACCCAAATACAGACGCTTTAAAAACTATCTCCCTAAAGTATATCATTTAAACTAAATAAAACGACAATGAATAGTCATGGAACCCCATTTAACGCATTCATTTGATAGCTATTTATCAAGGTTCCAAAATCAGATAGACTTCTCTGTTTAAATGGATTTACCGATTATGCTACAAGAAGTCTCTATACCTACATCTAATCAAGTTAAAGAAGAAATAATCGTTGCTGAACCGAAGGATATTGAATCCTTTAGTCAAGAAACTCCTGAGTTAACCGAAATCACCCTTTTAAATAGAGTCATAAGTATTATTAAATTAGGTTTTCCTATGGCTTTTGCAGATACGATGGCCTTAAAACAAATGATTTTGCCAGTCATCTTAAGTCATTTGAATAATGATACCGATCATACTGCGGCCAATGGCGCAATTTGTACAATGATTGGCATGCTAATGGTCACATCCATTTCGCCTCTTTTCGGAGTAAATATAATTGGAGTGAAACTTGTAAAAGAGCTCTTGGCCGCAGAAGAAGGTACAGAAGAGGGTACAGAAGAGGGTACAGAAGAACAGACAAAAAAAATTAAGGAGTTAGTAGATATCTACCGCAATGGGCTATTTTATTCCGCAGTAGCAGCCCCAGTTATTATGACAACGTTTTATTTTTCGGAGTCCATATTAATTTTTATTCATCAAGATGCCAATGTCGCGGCAATAGCTCAAAAGTTTCTCAGGCCATTTTCTATTAGTATTTTACCAACATTTATTTATATGAATACCCTGGAGATATTGCAGAGTTTTCAATTTACTCCGGTTATGGGTGCTACCTTGGTAAGTTTTGTGTTAACTTTATTGGCTAGCATCGGTATGGGATTTGGCATTGTTCTACCCAATTTAGGTGAAACTGGTATTCTTGCAGGGTATATTGCGGAACCTTTTGTTACAAGCCTTATAATGACTGCTTTTCTAATATGGCATAAACAGTTTAGAAACATGCCTTTTTTTAGTAATTTGTTTTCTAGTCTTAAGGGAAATAGCCGTCAAGTTTTAGATTTAATAAAAACAGGCGGGTTGATTACACTCTGCGTGCTAGTGGATTTAGCAATGGGATTTAGCACTTCAGCTATTGCCGGAAATATTGGAACCAAGGAGCAGGCAGCATTAGCATTAACCATGCAATACCAATTAGCGAATAGCATCTTCGCAATTCATTTTCCTTTATCTGCCATGATTCACTCAGGAATGGTGCTTAATACCAAGAACAAGAACGCTAAAGACATTGAAATGACCGCCAAAGCAGGGATCATTTCTTCGATGTTAGTGGGGTCAGTGATTCCATTATTTTTTGCCATTTTCCCCCAGTTGTTAACTAAAATCGCGGGGGTAGACGATAAAGAAATGGATAAAACACTTAAATATCTGGCTCCCTTTATGTCCATAGGGGCTATTTTTGAAGTGCTTCGTATTGTGTTGCTATTTCAATTACGAATCATGAACGAAATGAGAAGCTCGACGATAATATTTATCTGTTGCCAAATAGCTGGGTTGATTTTGTCCGCAGCTTTAGGTTTGGGAACCAATGCAGGTCTTTACGGAGCAGCCTCTGGCTATGTGTTTGCGGCATTTTTAAATAGTATTTTGCTAAGCATTCAACTTCATCGACGCCTGTCTTTATTCAAAGACAATTCCTCAAAGGTTGAAATAGTTCAGCAAGAAAAACCTCAAATGGCAAGAATACTTGGACGCATAGGTACTTTTCCCTCAAATAACCAAAGCATCGAATTAAATGAAATAAAATTAAACGATAATAATGCTGTAATTTTAAGTGCTCCAAAATAGTAAAAAGCATTTAACTGAGGCAAAAGATAGAAGATTAGGCAATAGAAGCAAACATAAAACTCACCGAGTTCTTTTATAGGTCATCAATAAAATTTATTGATCTTTGTGGTTGTTTTTTATTAAAACCTACTCAATCTAGAAATCTCTTCCTCCAAAGTATAAAAAACAGGAGCTGTATCCACAAATTTATATAAAGGATATTTTTCATGTCACCATCATTTTTTCAAGCCTTAAACCCGTTATCAACACAATCTGGCATTAAGTATTCTTTAGGAAAAATCTACTATGTAGCTCCGCAAAGAGGCGGGTTTATTAGTCCAGACGCCAAAGAATGGCAATTTGTTAGCAAGCAGTTCCCTTGCCAAGGTCAAGAGATGATTGATGCTACATTAAGCGAGTCTATTCGTGCCGCAATTCATGATGATTTAAATTTTATTGAAGGCATTATCACAACGTTTAATATTCTCGTTGGTGATCATTATGATATAAATTTAAAAGGATGGAATGATAATAAAGGCGGCGCAAAAGGAGTATTTGATTTCCTAATATTACCTTTACTTGCTCGAAAATTAATTGCCGACACTTTCTTAGCTGAACGAACCAATATTTTAGTGAATGCAATTGCCTGGACTATCGCTCTTCCTATCGAAATTGCACGATTTGGCGCAGGTATAGCGTTAACATTACTTCTAGCCCCGGTTGTTGCTGTAGTGCACTTGATTAAAGCCTGCATGCCTAATCAGGAGCAAATTCAAGAGCCAGTTATGAGTGGCTTGATGCCATAACCACTGCAAGTTAAATTCTCTTAAAGGCTTAGTTGAATCCACCCATACACTTTATAGGCAAGGTCTGATTATCGATGTTAAGGGAACCTTGGATGAGATCGTTCATAACGTTCACAACGACTTATATAGATTACCAGAATCTTAATTTTTTGTAATTAATTACATTCACCTTTCTGATACTGCTTTGACATATGTACCATATATGGTACACTTAATTATGAAAACAATAACTGTAAATTTTTATAAATCTGAAAAGGGAAAGGAGCCTGTAAGAGAGTGGTTAAAGGGCCTTTCTAAAGAAGATAAGACCATTATTGGTGAAGATATAAAAACCGTTGAATACGGGTGGCCTTTAGGTATGCCATTAGTTCGTAAAATGGATAAGAATCTGTGGGAGGTGCGAATCAATCTCACTAATAAAGAAATTGCTAGGATCTTTTTTACAGTAAGCGGAAACATCATGGTGCTTTTACATGGATTTGTAAAAAAATCCCAACAAACACCGGCTAATGATCTAAGAGTAGCCAAAGAACGCCGTGATCACGTTCTCAATGGTTAGGAGATGATAATGAATAAACATATTGGTAGTTCTTTTGATGATTTTCTTGAGGAAGAGAATTTATTAACAAATGTAACAGCTGAATCATTAAAACGGGTTCTAGCTTGGCAGATTAAAAATTTTTTAGAGGTTAATCATATTAATAAGAAGACATTTGCTGAACGAATGAAAACAAGCCGTTCTCAGCTAGATAGACTTCTTGATCCTGAAAACACGAATATTAGTCTTAAGACCCTGGTTAGTACAGCGAAGGCTATGGGAAAGCATGTTGAAATAAAAATTACTGATTAATTTTACAGTTAGAACTCTCATAAGGATATGTTATGATATCTTTTTTTGGGGTTGACTGGTTATTTCCTATCATAAAATAGGAACATTAAAATGAATCGCAGCCGCAAAAAAACACCCACTGTTGGTCATACAACTTGTCGTAGTGAGCACCAAGACAAAAAGATTTGGCATAAAAGCAGGCATGCGTGTGAACGTACTGCATTAACTAGTACAAAATTTGATGACTTAGATGCTTACTTTCCTTTAGTTAGAAAAGCAAGTTAGCAATGTATGATATGGGGAAAGATGGTAAGCAGTATTGGCCTATACATCGACAAGTCATAATTGCTGAAATATCAGCTCGAAAGAAAGGGCAGTGTTTATCACTAAAGCAATGACAAATGCACAAATCAATGGATAAATAAATAATAAAGGACATCCTCTATGTAAGGTCTCCAGCCACTGGTTTTTTAAACTTAATGACACATCTAGAGTTGAATTAATATTAACTAATAAACACGTATTTCTGGTAATAATAAATTGCATTTATATTTTCACGAGGCACAGGAGAACGCGGGGGTTTATGAACCAATAGATTAACAATTGATGATTTTTCCTCTATCTGGATACTGCACCCCTGCATACAATGTATAATTTTAAACTAAAATCAAATGGGGTTCTAAAGAGGACTAAACATGGATATTAATTGGAGTTATATTTTAAATTCGAATTTTTTTAGCATTGTTGTACCGGCTATTATTGCTATATTTGGATGGTGGAGACTAAGTATCCAAAAAATCAAAGAAAAGCGCCGAGAAATAGCTGTCGAGCATTTGATATATGCGCATCGTATTTTATCGAATTGGGTTGGTCATAATTTAACTCCAGCAGATCAAACAAACATAGAAGGTGTCATTGCAGACATACAATTGCTTGGCTCAAACAAAACAATTTCTACACTTAATGAATTTCTTGATTGTTACAAGAAGGATAATAGTGGTAATTTAACTAATCTTCTTGATACTTTAGTATCAGAACTTAGGATAGAACTTAAAATGGAGTCAATCAACTCCAAAAGAATTTTTTTTCGCTTTAACTAGGCTAGTTGCATTTATTGTTTGAATCCACCAACTACACTTTATAGGTAAGGTCTGATTATAACAATAATCAGACTTAACATGGATTCACGAAAAAGGTGAATTCAACCCTCTTTCTTGAATTTTTTCCTTTCCACTTCCTTCGTAAATTTAACCCACTTTGTATTGTGGAATCCGCCTGATAAATTTGCAGTAAGTTTTTTTTAAAGCTATTGCCTAATTACTATACCAAAAGGTACATAGATATCTTCCCCGTTAATTCGAAATTGCGCAAACAACTTAACAAAGCCTGCTTTTTGGGGCTCCATATGGAACATTAATTGCGAACCATTATGTTCAGGATTTTTTTTCATGGGATGAATGTGAAGCATGGATGGATAATCTGCATTAAAGCCTATAAGATGAGCAAATTCCCCCATAATAGGCTCGAGCTCGCTGGAATGCTTTCCATTATTTGTTACAGTAATGGTAGCCATAACTGGTTTACCTGCATGAGGTTGCCCATCTAGCTTCAACTCAAACTGATAAGGATTGATTCTGGATTTTAATTTAACTTTCTTATTAACTGAGTATTTTTGCGCTGAAGAAGAGCCGATTTCAGCATTTAGAAGCACTTGCTTATTTGTGGCAATGGGCGTGATATCTACCCATATTCGATAAGAACTATTTTTCTTTGGAGAAAATTTGAAAATAATGTCTTTATTCTTATTATCTATGACTGGATGAATATGATAATAATCCGTCAGTGTTGGATCTATAACCATTAAATGAATCTTTTCTGTATGTACTGTTTTAAGATCTTGTGACCCAAGTGGTTTATTATTTTTAAGCAACTGCAAATGAATCGTTTCAGTGGTGTGTGCCATAATTTTATTTGGAGCATGCTTAACCACTAAGTGGATAGTACTTTGTTCAAGTGGTTCATGTTTCATCCTATGATCATGCATATTAGCATGAGACAAATCATTAATTGAAAGCAAACCCAATAGTAAAAAAATAGATAAATTTTTCATATACGTACCTGACAAGCGAATCAATTAAATGGAATCAACATGAATAAAGCCATGCCAATCATCATTAAATTTTCTGTGAGTGAAATAAATCCTAGAGGGACATTACTATCTCCTCCTACACACGCGCATTTAAGCTCTCGTTTGTCGATATAAACGGCTTTAAAAACGGAAATAGCACCAACAGTTCCAATAAATAAGGCAACTGGAATGGAAAGCCAGTTTAAGGCACCTGAAATCATTAATATTCCTGCTAAACCTTCAGCAAATGGATAAATATAGCTGTAAGGAACCCATCGTATGGCTAAGAGATCATAATTTAAAAACATGGTTGAGAAGCTATCTATATTTTGTAGCTTTAATAAAGCAAGGACTGTCATACTAAAAGCGATAAACCAGCCTAAAGCGCGTGGTGTAAACAAACTACCAAAGCAGGCATAATTGACTGCTATTGCCATTAGCGCAGTAACTGCGAAAAGCACAATAACGGGGCGATAACTTTTTTCTTTGGGGTCACTTATTTTCTTCCCAAAGTAACGCCGTAAGTCATCATACCCACCTATTCGCTCATCGTTTATAAAAGTTTGAGGTGTGGTTTTTACATTGTATTTTTCTTTAAACATATCAACCTGTTCACGGGTGGTTAGCCAATTATCTTCCACCTCGTAACCTAGACGTTTTAATAAATCACGGGCTTTAAGGCCATAAGGGCAAATATGATTTTCCATTACCATACGATATAAAACTGCTTTTTTAACTG
>CAZTYT010000082.1:0-8741 GCA_964618245.1 uncultured Legionella sp.
AACCCCATACTTTAGCAATGATACCTATTGCTGGAATTATCCCGAGACACACAAATTACCAACAATTTTTTTATCAGGACGGGTATTCGGAGTATTTTAGCGACGAAGACAGTGGCTGAAGCGATGATTGGCAATGGATTAAACCAAATGCGTTACACAGTCAGACCTTATTATCGTGTGCGTCCAGGATTAAATGTATTTGTTGAATATGAAAATGAACAAGATTACGGTGTCTTTAATCAACTTCAGAATCAAAGTACTTTGCCTTCTGTGGTGAATACAGTGACTTTAGGGCTGGC
The DNA here is from genome assembly GCA_964618245.1 of uncultured Legionella sp. Classification (GTDB taxonomy): domain Bacteria; phylum Pseudomonadota; class Gammaproteobacteria; order Legionellales; family Legionellaceae; genus Legionella. The sequence continues at coordinate 300 of CAZTYT010000082.1, forward strand.
ATTTCTTTTTTAAACAAAAGTTCATCTTATAAGAATATAATTAAGACTCACCTCGAAATGATTAAAGGGTCGAGTCCTTGATAAAGAAAACCTTGCCTCAATGAGGCAAGGGATTTGCGGTTTTCTAAAGTTAGCTTACGGTGTAGCCTGACATATCATTAGAATTCCCATTTGCGACATAAACAAAAGAGCCATTGGGGGTAATAGCGATGCCTATTGGGAGTTGTCCTGCCGCATAAGGACTTCCGGTAATAGGAGTTATTGCTCCTGTTCCAGCAGTAATTCTAAATGCTGAAACAACATTAGCAACCCCATTGGTTACATAAAGTAATTCATTATTAGAAGATATTGCCAGATTGGTTGGAGTCGGTGTTGCAAAGGGGCTTCCAACAATTTCGCTGAGTGCTCCAGTAGCTGCATTAATTTGATATACCGCAAGCCAGTTATTTGCATTACTTCCTACATAAACAAACTCACTATTGGGACTTACCATCAGAAAGTTAGGGCTTGTTGCTGTAAAGGGACTACCTGCAAGCGGTGTAAGTGCTCCGGTAAGGGTATTTACAGAAAATCCGGTAATTCCACCTGTTATATTCGCTACATAGGCATATTGTCCATTTGGACTTAAGCTGATCCATATGGGAAGTGGTCCCGCTGCGAATGGGCTTCCTGCAATAGGAGTTAGAGCTCCTGAAGGCCCGATGCTAAAAGCTGAGACATCATTCCCATTGAGATTTACCGTATACACAAAATTATTATTTGGACTTACAGCAATGCTCAAAGGCAGGTTTCCTGTTGTAAAAGGGCTACCAGCGATGGGTGTTAAAACGCCAGTTAGCTGATTAATTGAATAGGCAGAAATGGTGTTGTCATTGGCGTTTGTTACATAAAGAAATTGGTTATCGCTGGTAATTGCCAGAGCATCGGGACCAACTCCCGCTGCAAAAGGGCTGCCTGCAATAGGAGTTAAGGCTCCAGTAATGGCATTGATACTATAAGCACTGACATCATTTGAGTTTACATTAGTCACATAAAGAAACTGATTATTCGAGCTTACTACCGCATTATTGGGGTGTTGGCCTGCCGCAAATGGACTTCCGGCAATAGGTGTTAACATCCCTGACAGGACGCAGGAAACATTAACATTAGTGACATTGGTTGTTGCAACACCGGAGCCATTACTCACACTGCAACTTAATCCTGCAGGTTGCTGCGCGATAGTAACATTATAAGTACTACCTGGATTAACCGGTGTGGGAAAAGTAAAAGCCGTCGCATTGGCACTTACTGATAAGTTATTCGAACCATTATTTTGTAAAATAAGTCCATTAGCAGTCAATCCGGTAATAGTACCACCAATAGTCACTTGATTTTGCGTTACCCTGACATTTAAATTATTGGCGAGGCTTGGTCTATAACATTGCCCCATATTTCCTTGCTGGCAAACGACAGGTCCTCCGGAAATTACTCTATCTACTAAATTGCCATTAATTTGCAACGATAATATACATGAAGAGCCTTGGGAGGCTAAGACAAAGGTCGTTTGGCAAAGGCCAGCACCTGTGGTGAGTTGGGTAATTCCAGCAATAGGTATCATTGCTAAAGTATGGGGTTTAGGTGATTGATTTGTTATTTTATATTGAACAATTGCGCTGCCAGTTGCTGAAATAGTAATTGAAGTCGGTGTTAGTGGTGTAAAGATCCATACTGGCTGGCTTGAACGGGCAGTGATTGAGAAGCAGCACATTAAAACAGTTAACATCCAAAATGTTATTAGAGAAAAATATTTATTCATTGCTATCCTTATAAATAAAAATTCCATTAATGATCTCATTTGTTTTATGCAAAATTGATGCGATTTTATCTAGATTAATATAAGACTATCGGGTCTAAATAGGAAGAACAAAAGAGGGGGAAGTTATATGTATAATCTCGGCATTAGGGTTAATTTTGATCTAATTTAATATTTCTTTAACAATTCTATTTAGAAATAATGCTATAATTAGTACAAATTGAATAAGTTATGGTTTTTATGGCTAAAAAATATTTTTCTAAGGGTGTAACTATCCCCCTTAATCTGGATATGGCCCAGTCTTCAGGAGGCAAAACTGGTAGTGTACGTGTACAAGACGAAAAAAGTAATAATTTTCAATATAAACCTCCAATCACAGAAAACTCGTTGATTAGAAGAGTAAAGGCTAATTTTACGGATAGTGAAAATTTTGCTGAAGTTTTAGCAGCTCGTATTGCCAAGTCATTTGATACAGAGGGTCGTGTTCCTCCAGTTTTATTTGTCATTGATTTTAATAGTCCTTATGTTGCTATTGTCTCCAAGTATTTGACTGGAGGAGAGGGGGCTATTGTTAAATCACTTGATGATTATTTAGAAAAACCGGCAAACATATCTCACATTAAACTGGTTTCTGGTCCCAGTAACCCTCAAAAGGGTCATTATAATATTGACGAGTATCCTTTATTAAAAAAAGAATTAGCGCAAGCAATTGCAATTTCTGCCTTAGTAGGTGACCTTGATGTTAATCCTGGAAATATGATTGTCATTAAAGAAAAAGATGGGCGAATAAGAATAGGGCGTATTGACTATGGTCATGCTTTTAAAGATTTAATGCGTTTTTCCAGTTTTGGCGGAAAAACAGTTCATAACAATAATATTATTGATTTTTTCAACCGTGAGAGAGTGGATGGTAAGAATTCTAAATCCAAATTATGGCGTGATTACCCTGGTCTGGTTCCATCCAGGGAAATGGTTGAAGCGTTAAAAAATTTGTCAAACGAAGAAGCCGTCGACAAAATTACACAGGGAATCAATGAAATTCAAGATGAGTTTAGAGAGCTTTTGGCATTTCCTCATTTAAATAAAAATAAAACCCATCTTATTCGGTCTTTTCAGCGGATAGCAGAACATGTATCTGGTGAAAAAATTAGCTCTAGTCTGGATGATGAAAGCAAAATCAACGCTATTTTTAATAAATTGCAGGCATATGTACAGATAAATCGTGATCAAATGGCTTATGCTGCGGAAATAATGGACTTGCAAGTAAAAATTCAGGAAGCGGTAAAAAGTGGCCATGATACAGCAAATGATATAGCACCTCTAAAAGAAAAATATGAAAATTTGGTAAAAGAAGGTGAGAATAAAAAGCTTGGTCCTTTCACTTGGATTAAAGATTCAGAAAAAAAACCTCCTTTTAAAGGAAATTTTGAACAATTTGTTGAATATCAAAAAACAACAGAAAAATTTAATAAGTTGGTGAGTGAAATAGACAGTTTTTTAAAAGAAAATCCTCCTGAACATGAGGCTGTTCTTGCTAATGAGTTAAAAGCAATTCTCACTAATCCTAAAAAAACAGTAGAAAATAAAATATTATTACTTGATAAGAAGGTACAGAAGCTTGATGATGATCCGCAGCCAAAATCCGGATTATTTTCCAGGCTAATTAAGTCTTTCAAGGAGCTATTCTCTCTAGCGGAAAATAAAACTGTGGTGTCTGCTTTGAAAGAAGAAAAAACTCAGCTTGCAGCAGGATTTAAAGATTTTAAATCAAGACTGCAAGAGACTCTCAATCCTGAAGAACCTGAATCTCACTCGTCGCATAATAACCTAAAGACACCATAAGAGTGGAGGTTACAAGTCTTGATAGTTGAATAAAAAGACTTGCCCCTAATTTGAGATAAAGGCCTTAAAATTGGATTTGATAATTATTAGGTAAAAGAGGGGATTCCAATCGTGTGGTGAGAGCAGGGAGATCAACTTCTAACCTTCTTTGTTCTAATGCGACAATGGCTGCATAATCCCCTCGACGAGCCGTAATCCTCGCACCTCGTTCCCCTTTTTCAGAGTCTGGCCCTGTCATGCCACCATATATAGCAAAGTTCTCGCCAAGCCCTTCGAGTTGATCTCCCCAGTACAATGGTTTTCCTTTGGTTATGTCATCAATCCATAGTGTACGAACAAACTTTTTTTGATCAAAGGTTGGAGTAGGTCTCATTGAGCGTCCTGGACAACAATATTCTTGACGGAGATAAGTGGGTAGTGAGCGTTGAGTTGGTCCTACAACAGTACACCAATGATCTCTTAATTGAGTAGTACGATTCCAATTAACCAAATTATCTTCATAGACGTTCAACGCATCTTTTAAAGGGTTGAGGTTATAATGTGATTCGACATATTCAGTATCATCAAGAACATATTTTACCCCTTTTGTTTTCACCTCTTGCAATTGATTTAATAGTTCCATCCGGATTTTTTCACCTGCTACATTTTGAGGTAAACAATCAACCATCATGTTAGCCATGTATGCAATATCCAATGCCCATATGGCATATTGAAAAGGGGAGCATTCAAAAGTTCGACCAAATCCATCAGTAAATTTAATTTTTTGAGCGGCCAATTCGGGATATTCTGTTAATAACTTTCTTGCAATTTTTTCTTTTCCTGCCGCAACCAGAAGTGCCAATTTAAATCCAAGTCTATTTTTCGATGGTATTTTAAATAAAAAACAGTATAAACTCTTATTAGTGAGTGCTATGGCATTTTGAGCTGCCTTATCATCTCCTAGAAAATTTCCAATAACTGCTAATACATCATGGTTTATGTCTAGCAAAGAGGAAGAATGTTTTTCAATGAGAGGCTGTTTTTTTATCATCCCATAATGTTGGAGTAAAAGTCTCGTAAAATTACTTATGGGTTGGGGTAACCTTTGAACTAGCCTTTGAGAGAGGTAATTCTTATATTCTTGCAATATAGCGGATTTTGTTGGTTTTTTATTTCCCATAATACCACCGTTGAATTCCATTATCTTTAAAATTATACATTGTGGTTGATTTTAATTCAAATATTTTATAACGCATTAAAGAGCCAATATCTAATAGTTAGCTATTATTACTAGTAGTTTGCTGCTTTTTTCTTTATTACATAATCTATATTTATCACTAGCTTGTAATTTTTATATGAAATAAATTGATATAAAAAATAAGATATTATCCGCATTATTTTTCAAATAAATTTGATGGATTTTCTTTATGAAACTATAGTTAAAATGGATTAAAAATTTAAATGCAACTTAAATAGAAATTTTAATCTACTGGAACATGAAGTTCGAGATTTCATTTAAGGATAAATTATGGAAAATCAACTTATTGTTAAAAAAGAGGTTTCTGCCTCAATCCCTTCAAAATATGGCTCGTTTGAGCTTTCATTATTTACTACAAATCAAGATGATAAAGAGCACCTTTTACTTACGTTTGGAGCGGTACACAATGCAGATGATATTTTGGTGCGAATCCATTCTGAATGTATGACGGGGGATATTTTAGGCTCTTTACGTTGTGATTGCGGTGAGCAATTGCAAATGAGTATGAGTCAAATTGCGATTGAAGGTCGTGGTATCATTATTTATCTTCGCCAAGAGGGACGAGGAATAGGGCTAATTGATAAATTACGTACTTATAATTTGCAAGATCAGGGAAAAGATACAGTGGATGCCAATTTGGCATTAGGCCATGTTGAAGATGGGCGATCTTATGAGGTAGCGGCACATATTTTAAAAGAATTACAAGTCAAATCGATACGTTTACTTACCAATAATCCTGAAAAAATAGAAGCCTTGAACCAATATAATTTACATGTGACCTCAAGAATTCCTATAAAAGGTTCTATTCACGCTCACAATGCTTTTTATTTGCTGACTAAAAAACAAAAAATGCATCATATTTTTGAAGAAGAGGATCTTAAAGAGTTATATGAAAAATGTTCTTCTTTATTAAAAAAAGGAAAACCCTTAGTAACTTTAGCGTATGCACAAAGTCTCGATGGCTCTATTTCATTTCATCGGAAAAAAAGACTGATGCTGAGCTCTCAAGAATCGCTGGTAATGACCCATAAATTACGTTCTGAAAATGATGCGATATTAGTTGGAGTAGGGACGGTGATTGCAGATGACCCTCTTTTAACAGTACGACACTATAAAGGAGAGAATCCACAAGTTGTTATTTTAGACAGTAAACTTCGCATTCCATTAACTGCGCGAGTTCTAAAAAATTCGAGGCCACCTATTATTTTTACTACCCAGCAAGCAGATCCTGAAAAACAAAAATTACTTACAGAAATGAAAGCTAAAATTGTTTTCGTTGACTCCACAAATGAGGAGCAAATCAATTTAAGTCAAACTTTGGAAAAATTATTTCTTTTTGGTATCAAAACAGTAATGGTTGAAGGAGGTAGGACAATTATTACTAATTTTGTTAATGAAAATCTTGTGGATAAAGTAATTATTACTGTGGCGCCTATTTTCGTTGGCGGAGTTTCTGTATTAGCAAAAGAAATTAAGGAAAGTTTGGGCTTTCCGCGATTAAAAAATGTGCTTCAATATAAATTAGGTAGTGATATTATTATTATGGCTGATATTGAAAGGAATCTACCTTGAAGAATCATGTCCTTTATTTTAATAAACCAAGCCAGGTGACTGTCTTGGAAGAGCCTATCCCCAAACCGAAGGCAGATGAGGTATTGATTAAAAATAGTATTTCTGGGATAAGCGCTGGCACAGAAATGCTTTTTTATCGAGGATTGAATCCTACGGATCTTTGTTTAGATGATGCTATTATTTCGCTCAAACATAAGATGAGTTATCCCTTTAAATATGGATATTGTTCTGTAGGTAAGGTCGTCGAAACAGGCAGTAAAAAATTAAATTATTTATTGGATAAATGGGTATTTGTATTTAATCCTCATGAAACTTATTTTTGCGCAGAAGAAAACCAACTGATTGTATTGCCAGATCAACTATCTCCACAGAATGCTTTATTTATCCCTAATATGGAAACAGCCATTAATTTGGTATTAGATGGTTCCCCTTTAATTGGCGAAAATGTACTTATTTTAGGACTTGGAGTAGTCGGTCTTCTTGCTACAGCGTTATTACAACAATTTCCTTTATCGACTCTCCTGGGAATTGATTTATTTGCAAAAAGAAGAAGTGCATCTATCGGCTTAGGAGCTGAATATGCCTTTGATGCCTCTCGTTCTGATCTTCTTTTACAAGTAAAAAGCTATCTTAAAGAAATAAAGCAAAACCATATTGATCTCATTTATGAATTGACAGGCAATCCCGAAGCACTTAACAGTGCTATTGCACTGGCTGCTTATGAAGGGCGGATTGTTTTGGGATCTTGGTATGGCCGAAAATCATGTTCTATTGATTTAGGCGGCAGGTTTCATCGAAATCGCATTAAAATTATTGCAAGTCAAGTCAGTACTATTGCTTCTGAGCTTCAAGGCAGATGGACTAAGGCCCGACGATTTGAGGTAGCTTTTAAAATGTTGGATAAAATAAAGCCAGAACGTTTCATTTCGCATAATTTTCATATTACCGATGCACAGAAAGCTTATCAATTGTTAGACAAAAATCCGAATGATACGTTATTTGTCACTTTAACCTATGAGGTATGATGATGCATCATTTAATGCTAAGAAAAAATTTTATTGCCCAGCACTTTTTAATTGGAAAAGATTTTGGCGCTGAGAACTCAAAACACTCGCACCACTATCGTTTTGAATTAGAAATCGAGAATACAACGCTTGATCAGTACAATTTTCTTATTGATATTGTTTCGGTCAGATCACAAATAGATCAATTAATTGGCTATTTCAATGATAAAACATTAAATGAACTTCCCGAATTTGAAAATCAAAATCCAAGTCTCGAACTTTTTTCGAAAATTCTTTGGCAAAAATTCAATACCCAGTTTGAATTTCCATCAAACAGTCAAATCACGGTTAGGTTATGGGAAGATGAAATTGCCCAAGCCAGTTATCGAGAAGCACAATGCGAGTCGGATTGATTATTTATGATTCTATAAATATTACTACGGGTGGCTACATATACGATTATAAATTGGTCGAGTATTTACGTTCACGAGGTGTTGTAGTTAAAATTTTTTCGCAAAGAAAAAATTTTTTACATGTTATGAGAAATAATTTTTCTCGAAAAATAATCAATGAAATTATCGAGTTTTCCCCTGATGTTCTTTTGCAAGATGAAATGAATTTTAGTGCCTTACTTTTTCTTAATAAAGAGCTGAGAAAAAGAGGAAATTTCCCCATTATAAGTATTGTTCATCTTTTACAAGCCAATATGCAACAAAACTATTTGAAGAAACGGCTAATTAAAAAAATGGAGACTTTTTATCTTAAATCAGTCGATGGTTTTATCTTTAATAGTATTTCTACAGAGCAGTCAATTACAAAAATTATAGGAAAAACCGAGAGTTCTTTGATTGCTTATCCGGGGAAAGACAGATTGCAATTGCAAGTTTTAGACAATCACATTGAATTTAAATGCCAAGATAATAAAAAATTAATGGTTATTTTTATTGGCAATTTATTACACAACAAGGGATTGCATGTCTTACTCCATGCCTTAT
>CAZTYT010000083.1:0-8719 GCA_964618245.1 uncultured Legionella sp.
ACTCTAATGAAACAAGTAAAAATTTCTGTTTACATTAATGAAGGTGATAAATGGTTACATCGTCCCTTGTACTTAGAATTGTTGGCGATGTTGGATGAACATGAGATTGCTGGTGGAACGGTGTTGCGTGCAATTGCTGGCTTTACTTACAGGCATCCGGTTGAAACAGCCTCCTTGGTCGATATAGGCAGCAAATTGCCTTTGGTAGTGCAATTTATCGATACCGAAGACAAAGTGAAGACCCTATTGCCAAAGGTAAGACAAATGGCGGGGAATCGTCTTATCATTAAAGAAGCGGTTGAAGTAGTAAATGGATATGAAATTTTTAGTAACTGACCTTGCCTTTAAAGCTTGCAAACTTCCTAACGGCATGCCCAGTATCTTGAAAGGAAATAGCTATATATAGAAACAAACCCTAAAACTAATATCAAAGCGAGCAAATAGTTTAAATGGGTATAGCGTAATACTAAAAAGTAAAGTAGCTCATTGATTGTACCGGCGGATGTTGCCACTAAAAAAAAATGAGGCAAGCTAAGAATCTTATGATTATGCAATTGCGAAAAAGTCAGATGTTTATGGCCGAAAAAACTAACATTAAAGGCGGTAAAAAAAGCAAAAATATTGGCTAATAGTGCAGGCAAATGAAGGTAATGAACCAGCAGAAAAACCATTAGCAGGTGGACGCCTGCAGAGGCAGTACCAATTCCTGCATAATATAAAAGTCGATGTTGTAATTTAAGCGGGGCGGTCATCAAAACTGGCTTCTTCGTCAATAATGTAGTGGGGCCTGTGTTTGACTTCATCAAAAACACGGCCAATGTACTCGCCAACTACTCCCAAAGCAAAAAGCTGTAAGCCGCCAAAAAATGTAATGGCAGTAACGATAGTTGCCCAACCTGGAGTTTTGATACCAAAAATTAAAGTACTTAAAATAATCCAGGCTGCATAAAGAAGCGCTAAAGTAGCTACGCTTATTCCACCCAACGCAATAAGACGCAACGGAAATGCAGTAAAAGACGTAATACCAGTAATGGCTAAATCCAGTAAAGAATAAAAATTCCATTGCGAAGTACCCGCCTTGCGTGGTTGTACTTCAAAGGGAATAGCAGCTTGCTTATAACCTACCCAGCTATATAAGCCTTTCATAAAGCGATTACGTTCAGGCAGTTTTTGCAACGCTACCACGATTTTGCGATCCAGTAAGCGGAAATCGCCTGCATTGGCAGGAATATTGATCCGATTAATTCGTGAAGTAAATTGATAAAATGTTTTGGCACAAGTGCGTTTTAACCAGGACTCATCTTCGCGGTTTTGGCGCACCGCGTATACCATGTCATAGCCATCTTCCCATTTGCTAATAAATTCACCTAAAAGTTCAAGTGGGTGTTGAAAATCACTATCCATTAAAATGACAGCATCGCCTTGAGCGTGATCTAGGCCAGCACTAATTGCTTTTTCTTTGCCAAAGTTTCGGCTAAAACGAAGATAACGTAAAGTATATCGATTTCTTAATTGTTGAATAATTTCAGGTGTATTATCCAGACTTCCGTCATCAACTAAGAGGATTTCATAGGCATATGAAAGACTTTTCAGGGTCTGGTCTAATGCGGCAATAAAATCGGCAATCACAGTTTCTTCATTGTAAACTGGTACTACACAGGAGATCCGTTTTGGGTGGGCTGTTAAGTTAAGCATAGTCTGCTTCATTTATGTACTTTATCATCACTAAGTTGTGTATATTAACCTGAATTAATAGTTCTCGTAAGTAAATTTATATTTTTTTATTTATTGGGTAATTATCAACTTCATCACCGTAAGATTGAAAATTAATGGAATTGCTGGTTTCGGTTTTAGCCCGACAAAAAGAGCTATTTTCCATAGCCATAGGGATTGCGTTTTTCTCCATTAGCTCTTTTTTCAAAATGTTGGTAATCCTGAATATCATACCAATTGCCAGCCCAATCCCAGCCATATTTGATAAATTCTTGATAAACAAAATCTCCTTTGGTAATTTTTCCTGGAAATGGTTGTTTTCGATTTACATAAGCTTTTCCGGCAGTAGGCAAGATTTTTTCTTCTTTTACATAGGGATTGATTAAAGGATTAATATCAATTGCGCGCCCATAACTATGTTGTGAATATTCTCCTGGACGTTCAGTTACTTCCCGGCAATTGAAAGCAGAAGTATTATTTGCAGCCATGGAAGCATTATCATCGCCTTTAAAAACATCCATTAATTCCATGCGTTGAATAGGAAATTTATGCTGATAAAGCATTTTGAAGATGGCTGCAACTTCGTCTGCAAGTTCTTTATGCACAATCAATTCGCCTGTATGAGGTTGTTGATCAAATCCCCAATAGGATAGGCGTATATAGGCTAATTGTTCAAGTGAGACCGGGCAGCCTTGATGCCAGGTATGTTGACGCATTTGCTTGGCAATGGATTGAGGGATAGAGGTGATTTTGCTGGCAAACAAACGATTTTTCTCCGCGTGAGCAAAAGCAAATGATGATATTAACATGCTCTGAAAGAAGAGATAACTTATTTTCATGGATAAGCTCCCTGCTAAGTGTAAGTTTTTAAATCATATCACCTAATCCGATTTTAAAAAATTAAATTAAATATCAAGGGGTTAATAGAGTGTTATTTTGACTTTTAGAAGTTCTTTTGCTACTTCTTTATTTAGGACATTACTTGGTTTACCTGGATGTAAGGCACTATGATTGAAACTCACCCTGATTATGCTCACACATGCTCGCGTAGAAAATCATTCTTGGGTATGCGAGTTCGCTCCTTAATCCATGATTGGCTTGGTCATGTTTTAAAATACTGGTTTCAAATTGAGGTTAAAGGAAAAGAGCATATTCCGGCGAATAGGCTTTGTATTATTGCTGCCAATCATATGAGTCACTTGGATAATCCTGTCTTGATTTTTGCTGCCGGTTTAACTTGTAATAATTATGTTTTATTGGCGGCAAAAGATTATTTCTTTGAGCGAAAATCAATTCGCTTTTTTTTAATAAAGCATCTTTTTAACCTTATTCCTTTTGATCGACATGCAAAATTCGCTGCAATGCACAATAATATTCAATGTTGTAAAACTTGTATAGAAGAAGGCAAAAATTTGATTATTTTTCCTGAAGCAACACGTTCCCTGGATGGGAAAATGCATTCATTTAAATCCGGTTGCTCAATATTGGCTTGTGAGCTGGGACTGCCAATTGTACCTGCTTATATACAAGGAACATTTTACTGTTTGCCTAAAGGAAAATGGTGGCCAAAACGAGGACATATTCGCGTTGTATTTGGGTCACCCATTATCTTACCAAATAGTAATAGAGGAAAAATAAAAGCAGAATCTTGCCGAAAAATAACTAAGGATTTAGAAAAACAAATAAAACAACTCCGAGTAGCAGAAAAATAATGGCTAAAAAATGCACAATTAACTATTATTAATAGTAGGGTGTATTTCCAGAGACGTTGATGGAAAAGTATGACGAAGTAATTTCAACCCCTGGCTCAGAGTTCGATATAAGCTTTAAAAAAGAAGAGAAGGGCTTTGGTCTCTTTGAAATGCAGGGGGCGCGTCCATCTCAGGAAGATGCGGCTATTGCACGCTGGTATTCTGATAAGTCTTTTGTTTCTTTAACACCTCAGGAGATAGGCCGGCGTTTATGGACAACCTATAAATTATTAAATCAACATCAACTTAATTTGGGCGGGGCTACTGCTTCTACCACTGTTTATGACGGTGATAATCATTTAATTACTGCAACTATCGGTGATTCAGTGGCTTTTGCTGTAAGTTATGCTTTAGATGGAACTATCTATGCTGTTACCCGATTAAATCAAAAGATCGATCATCCCGAAGAAGATAAAGAGCGCTTAAATACAGTAGGGGCTTTTGTTATTTATGGGCGTTTACAAGGAAGGGAGGGATCTTTGGCTCTATCAAGAGCAATTGGGGATGAAGAATATAGAGCCTTTGGAATTTGCGATGATGCACACATTGATGTTCATTCAGTGTCGGAATTTTTTTCAGCTAAAATAAGTAAATTGCAAGTCATAGTGACTTGCGATGGGTTTACTGAACCGGTTTCATTACAAACTAAGTATAGCCAGGAAAAATGGCTTTTAAGATGTTTAAAAAATATACCTCAAGCTGGTTCGTTAACCGAATCAGAGTTAGCTAAGTTGTTGGCTTTAGAGGCTTTTAATTACCATTCGCAGGACAATATTTCGGTGTTGGTACAAACAGTAACTCAATCTCAACCCTTTTTGATAGGCGTTTATGATGGTCATAATGGTAAAGAAGTATCTACTTATTTGGCACAAAATATTGGTCATGTCTTTGATCAGCAATGCCAATTAAGTCCTAAAAATTATGCGCGACAACGTTTAAGTGCTGATCGGTATTTTGAGATTTATTATCGAGATAATAAAGATGAGTCCTTTTATCAAATGTTAGTCACTGAAAAAAAAGCACGACTTGATGAGCTTTCTAAAGCTGGAGGTGTCCATGAAAAATTACGCTATTTAAGTGGCAGAAAAGATCAGTTCGTGGATGAGGTGGTACAAGCTGGTGAAGAAATAGGGCCAATTATGCAGGCTTTACTTGCCATCGAAGATGTACGCGCATTTATTGAGGCTTTATGTATTCGTTATGTTGATTTGGAAATTGATAAAAATGATCTTGCTGTTTGTCTTGAGTATGTATTGTACAATAAGGAAACTTTTGTATTTGAGCCAGAAAGTTATAAATTTTTACCTTTTGATTTTATTCGACATAAGGAGAGTGCCGACTATTTAAAGGCTAATCATGGGTTAACTAAAATGTTTCATGAGTTGGTTGCTGAGTTTATAATGCCTGCAGTGGCAGGAGATGGTTTAGCCCAGTATAGTGTCTTTAAACCAGAAGTAGATGATACTCAACACCAAAATGAAGATGACATAAACTTGCCACCACCTGTTTGAGAAACGACATTCATTAAAGTAAAACAAGGTATACCTTATTTGCTTTATTTATCTTACTAACTATATTTATCAGTATATCTCTATTAAATATCCTTATTGGATAGCAAATAAACAATAGAGGAATTACAAGGAGAGTTCAGATGGATAATTCAAATCGTAGTCAGAAAGCGCACGTTGCTGAAGCCGCTAGCGAGTTACTCAATGAAGGAAAAAAATGGGCTCAGGAACGTGTTGATGAAGGCAAACACAAAATGAATGAGGCAGAAGAAAATCTGCGGGAATGTACTGATCAGTTATTGAAAAAAGTACAAGAAAATCCTTTATCATCCATTCTAATTGCAGGTGGTATAGGCTTTTTACTGTCTAAAATTTTGAGAAAATAATGGAAGCATTCAAGCAGGTAGAACACTTTGTTTCTGCTCGATTGGCTGTCATAAAAACATTGTTTACTCTTGTTCAATTAGAAGCCAGACTAGCGGCACTCAGTGTTTTCCCTTTGCTGGTGAACTTATGCTTGCTGTTTATTGTTTTGATAACGTTATGGTTATCGACTTTTGTTTTAGTAGGGTACGGGACGTTTTTAGCTACGCATAATATCCCCTTATCCTTGGTGGTTCCTTTTTTAATTAACTTGCTGTTTCTTCTTGGATTAACCAAGTATCTTTTATTTAACTTAAAAAGTATGAGCTTTGAAAAAACAAGATTATATTTTTCCCAAAATAAGAGTATTGACGATGAGCCGTGCAAGAAAAAAACTAATAGCTCAAATAGCCCGAATGGAAAAAATATTGCAACAACAGCAAATGCAAGTGATGGTGAGTGAACACGAACTTCGCCATTGCTGGTTTAATCATTCGGCGCTGTGGTTGATGGTCATTTTAATCCCGTTTATTTATTTGGGTTGGAAGATAAACGGAGAAAAATGGGTTGCCAAATTTTCTAATCAATTCGTAGAATTAGTTACGTTGACTTTTTTTACTTATTTTAGAAAACAAATAACCAGTTTTTTTAGGAACAATTGATCTTATTCATAAAATAGTCTGAAAAGATTACTGGAGCCTATAAACTCATGTAAAATTTAGTTTAGCAATAGAAATAAATAAACTGATCATTAGCGTCAATATTGGCAAGATGTATTACCAGTATTGTTGTAAACTGAGCCATCCGGTAACACGGCACAATCGAGTTTTTTAGCTTGATTTAATTGTTCTTGGCTAATTTTAGCCCCTATTAATATGGCAAAAGATAAATCCACATTCATTAGGGTGGCTCCTGTGAAATCAGTGCTAGACAAGTTAGCTTTGAAAAAATTAGCATAATTAAGAATAGCGTATCTAAATGACGCACCGCTAAAATGGGAATTTTGTCCATTAAGATACAGCAAATTAGCATCCTCAAAATTTGCTTTTCTGAATTTTGTTTTATTTGCTTGAGTACGGATTAGTATGGCTGAGCTAAAATCAGCATAATCAAAGTTAGCTTGAGATAATTGAGCCTGAGATAAATTTGCCCCTCTTAGCAAAGCACTGCGATGTTTTGTTTTTATTAAATCAGCGCCAGAAAGATCACAGTTGACGCAACTATTGGTGTCATTAAATTGTTCATCAAGGGCTACTTCATAAGAGGGTATCGCAAAGCTGGATGAATAAATAAAAGCGCTGAGTAAAATACCATATCGTTTCATCATATAACCTATGCCTTGCATTTGCCATCTGGGTTATGGAGTTTCCCATCAGGAAGAATAGCGCAAAGCATAGACTTTGTATTATGTAATTGCTCTTCACTGATATTTGAACCAAATAAAATAGCATTATCAAAAATAACATTTTGCAGTTTGGTGTCGCTAAAATCAGCAAAGGCCAGATTGGAATTACTGAAATCGACATCAATCAACGAAGCATTTTTAAAATCAGCTTTTGCAAAGTGGGATTGGTTGAAAGTAACTTTTTGCAACAGGCTTTCGTAGAAACTGACCCCATTAAAATAGCTGGCATTCACTTTTGAGTTTGCCAGGGTTAAATGGGCAAATGTACCATTTTCAAAATGTGAAGACTCTATTTTTGCCCAGTTAAAATAAGCATGATTGAAATCACTCTTTTGCGCATCACAGTTAAAAATTTGAGCGTAAGCAAAATTTCCCCTTTGAAAATTAACTGCAATTAACTTTAGCGCATGTAAGTAAGCAGCGGTAAAATAAGCATCGGTAAAATAATTATTTTCAAAGCTCATATTTTCGACATGAGAGCCTGTTAAATCACATTGGATACAATTGTGATTTTCATAAAGTTGAATTAAATCATCGGGCAAATAAGCGTAGCTTATTGCTGGGGTAGTAGATAATAGCCATCCAATGAGCACGATTTTTTTTATATTCATTTCATGTCCTTACAAAAGAATAAAACAAACCAATTTTACGTGAATCTCATGGAAAAAAACCACTAAAAATCATTATAACTATTAACTTTTTGATCTTATTAACAAATAATAAATAATTAATTATTTTTAAGGATAAAAATGAAAGATAGAATGGAACCTCCACATCTCCAGGTAGCAATTATGTCGCGTTGGTATGTGGTATCACGCGCTTTGCATGCCATAGCAAAGCTTGGGGTAGCAAATCATATGTCCAGTGAACCCCAAAAGGTTGAGGAGCTAGCCAAAGCAAGTGGAAGCCATCCGGTGTGGTTAGACCGGATTCTTAAGTTTCTTAGTGCGTACGGTTTATTTAATGACCATCAAGGCGCTTATTCTTTAACTGAACTATCAAAAGTTCTTCGTGATGATGATCCTTTTTCGATGCGTGATGTGTTAAATATGGTAGACGAACATTGGTGGCAGGCATTTGCTCAACTGGATGGAAGTTTACAATCGGGTATCCCAGCTTTTGAATTGCAACACCAGGAGCAATTTTTTAATTTTTTAAGTAAGCGCCCAGAGAATCAACAAAATTTTGATAGGGGGATGGCTAAATTATCTTCCTATGACATCGAAGCCATCAGTAACGCGTTTGATTTTTCAATTTTCTCTACATTAATTGACATGGGGGGAGGCCGAGGTGGATTAGCTAAAGCCATTATTAATCGCTACCCCAATGTGCAGGCTATTCTTTTTGACTCACCTTCCGTAATAAGCCAACTTGAATCGAGTAGTTTTCCGAATAGGCTTACTGTTCAAGAAGGAGATTTCTTTGCCACCATTCCTATGGGAGATGCTTATATTTTCAAAGGGGTATTGCATGACTTCAATGATCAAATTATGCAACAAATTCTAAAAAACTGCGCACAACAAATGCCTAAAAATGCGACCTTGTTTATTGCGGAGCAAGTTATGCCTGATGATGCAGATCCTCATCCAAACAAAACAATGGATATTGTGATGATGGTATTATTAGGTGGAAGACAGCGTACTCTGGCGGAATGGAAAAACTCAGTTGAATCCGCTGGCTTTAGTTTTCAAAATAGCTATGCAACTAACAGTTTGTTTACCTTAATGGAATTTAAATCTACTTTTTTGTGTAGGTAGTTTCTAGTTGTTTTGATGGAGTGTAGCCTTATCAAGGTTAGGTTTTTCCTGGAACTGCGAGACTCTTGATGAGGCGGTGCCTCATCGATGTTTACATAATACTCATCGCAAAGTATAATTTATGCCCACTTTGACCTTATTTAGAAACCCTGATGCCTGCTACCATTCTGACCCGCGCCAGCCTAATAACCAACCTATCCAAAGAAGAGAGCCGCCGTTATA
>CAZTYT010000084.1:0-8676 GCA_964618245.1 uncultured Legionella sp.
GAGGGTGATTACACTGTTGATGAAAAACAGAAACAAGCACATTTGACCGATGTAGGGCATCAACATATTGAAGAATTATTAATGCAGGCTAAATTGCTTGATCAAGGTGAAAGCTTATATCACGCGAGTAACATTATGTTAATGCATCATGTTAACGCGGCCTTAAAAGCGCATGCAATGTTTCATCGAGATGTGGATTATATTGTTAAGGATAATCAAGTTGTTATTGTTGATGAACATACTGGTCGTACCATGCCAGGACGTAGATGGTCTGAAGGCTTGCATCAAGCAGTTGAAGCAAAAGAGGGCGTTGCTATTCAAAATGAAAATCAAACGCTGGCTTCAATTACCTTCCAAAACTTTTTCCGAATGTATAATAAACTTTCGGGTATGACAGGAACAGCAGACACAGAGGCTTATGAACTGCAACAGATTTATAACCTGGATGTTGTCGTAATACCGACTAACAAACCCATGATGAGAAAAGATGAAGCTGATCTTGTTTATTTAACTCAAACAGATAAGTTCCAGGCTATTATTGAGGACATACGTGATTGTGTTGCTCGTAAACAGCCAGTCTTAGTTGGTACTGTCTCTATTGAAGCCTCAGAGTTTTTAAGTCAATTGCTTAAAAAAGTAAATATCAAACACCAGGTTTTAAATGCCAAGTTTCATGAGAAAGAGGCTCAAATTATTGCAGAAGCTGGTCGTCCTGGTACTGTAACTATCGCTACTAATATGGCGGGACGTGGAACGGATATTGTCTTGGGCGGTAGCTTAAGTTCTGATTTAGCACAATTACCAGAAAATGCTACAGCAGAAGAAAAAGAAAAAGTTAAACAAGAGTGGCAAAAACGTCATGATGACGTATTGGCTGCCGGCGGCTTGAGAATTATTGGTTCTGAACGCCATGAATCAAGACGAATTGATAATCAGTTGCGTGGTCGTTCTGGACGTCAAGGTGATGTTGGCAGTAGTCGCTTTTATTTATCATTAGAAGATAATCTCATGCGAATTTTTGCTTCAGAACGCGTGGCGTCAATGATGCGACGTTTAGGAATGCAGCCAGGGGAGCCTATTGAACATAATTTGGTGACTAGGGCGATTGAAAACGCGCAACGCAAATTGGAAGGCCATCATTTTGATGTTCGTAAGCAATTATTGGATTATGATAATGTGGCTAATGATCAACGCCAGGTTATTTATACTCAACGTGCCTCCATAATGGAAATGGCAGACACAGAAGAAATTGTGAGCATGATGCGAGAAGAAGTTATTAATAATCTGGTAGATACCTATATTCCTCCGCAAAGCATGGAAGATGAATGGGATGCTAAAGCATTAAGTGATGTGCTGGAAGAGGAGTTTAAACTTCATGCGCCAATCCTGGAATGGATTGAAGCTGATCATCATATTCAACCTGAGCAGATTAAAGAAAATATTTTAAAATTTGCTATTCAACAATATGATGAAAAAGTACAAAAAGCTGGCCGACCAGTGATGTCCCAATTTGAAAAATCAGTGATCTTGCAAACTTTGGACAATCAATGGCGTGAGCATTTGGCTGCAATGGATTGAAGCTGATCATCATATTCAACCTGAGCAGATTAAAGAAAATATTTTAAAATTTGCTATTCAACAATATGATGAAAAAGTACAAAAAGCTGGCCGACCAGTGATGTCCCAATTTGAAAAATCAGTGATCTTGCAAACTTTGGACAATCAATGGCGTGAGCATTTGGCTGCAATGGATCAATTACGTCAAGGTATTCACTTACGTGGTTATGCTCAAAAAGATCCCAAACAAGAGTATAAAAAAGAGGCTTTCACTTTATTTACCACAATGTTGGATAATTTGAAGTATGATGTCATTCGTCTTATTTCTTCAGTTGAAATTCAAACTGAAGCGGACGTAGATGCTGTTGAAGAGCAAAGACGTGCAGATCAGATTACCAGAATGAATCTAAATCATGGCGATTCATTTGATAATGAGGAAAGTAAGGAATCTCAATCCACCTATAGGCGCCAGGAGAAAAAAGTGGGGCGAAATGATCCTTGTCCATGTGGTTCTGGTAAAAAATATAAATCCTGTCATGGCAGCTTATCGTGATAAAAGTAGCTGTAGCAGTTATCGTTAATGAAAATCAGCAAATTTTAATTGCTCAACGTCCATTAGATGCATCACATGGTGGGCGTTGGGAGTTCCCTGGTGGTAAATTAGAAGCTGATGAGCTACCCGAGCAGGCTCTAATTCGAGAAGTGCGTGAAGAGGTTGGTTTAGATGTTGAAAAGTATCAATTCCTAGGGGAAGTGATGCATCAATATCCGGAAAAGTCAGTGCAATTATTTGTTTTTCTTGTTACTCAATTTGCAGGACAACCAGCGTGTATCGAAGGGCAATTAGCTATGGAATGGATGACACAAGGAAACTTAAATCCGGATGATTTTCCTGAGGCAAACCGTAAAGTGATTGCTTTAATACCAGCCCTGGGCATTGCAACCATAATTTAGCTAGCTGTAGCATCACAATCAAGATGTTATTAAGTTAATCTTGATGCATTATGATCTTCAGTAACCATGAAAGTCTTTTACAAAAGGGAAGCGCTTGTCTTTGAATGCATGGCATCTTGCTCATGATTTACATTGAGTGATTCGAAGAACAAGGGATTGTGAGTTTTGCGCAGAACCCTTATTACCTCATGCATGCTTTTGGTAATACGTAAGCAAGATTGTGGGTTTAGAGTAAATATTTCATGACATGCTGACTTGATATTATTATTTACTTCCTCCCAATCAAGTTCATAAATAAGTAAACTGGGGATTAGTTGCTCACCGCTATACTCAGGAGTAACGCGAATACGGATTTTATCAGTTTCTTCATTTATTAATTTATCACGTATAAAAATTTCAATACTTTCTAAGGCGTTATAATTACAGGCAGCGGTTGTAGGAACTAAATTAACCACTTCTTCATCTGGAGTTTCAGAAATAATACTGGCTGAATCGGTTAAAAAATGGGCAATCAAGTGTGACCAATGTATCGCTCCTTTTTCTGGTTTATAGTCAACTTTATAGGCCATGAAAACCTCTTTAGCGCTAGCACCCATTTCTGAACTGGCATTTTCTCTTCGTGTTAATCCAGAGCGTTCAATTATTGATGGCAAAGTGGCAATGTATTCTACTGTTACTGCCTGTTGAAGATTCAGTTTAGGCAATTTTTTTTTGATGTCTTTCTTGGGAACATCTGGGATTTGCAAGCGACCATTATTAATGTTTGTTTTTTGAGGACTTAAATATTTAAAGAGGCTATGTTCGCCAATAACACACACTGGTCGAACTTTTTTTCCATTAGGAGTGCGCTTAAGCGAGCAGGGGTATTCTTTAGTTGGTGTTGCAGGTTGTAAAGAGGGCATAATCTCAGCACCTGCAGCTTCAAGTTGTGCTTCAAGTTCTGGATTATCAGTTCTTTTCTCATAAATGAGAGGACTTGCATCCTCATCTTCCACATAAGTGGCGCGATACCTCTTTAAGGGCTTTTTCTCGACTGAAGATGCTGGACGCTTTCTGAGGTAGCCTTTGGGTAAATCGCTTAATATTGCAGTTAAATTTCTAACGGTAATTTTTTGGATGTTGCTTAAGGTGGTGAGAAAAAAATAACTTGTAAGGTTTTTTCGGTTTTTTTGCTCAAATTTATTGATTAATGTATTCCAGTGTAAGCGCGATATAAATAGCTGTTGTAAATTGATGGTGCTAAAAAAGGGATGTTTTTGAAATGAAGAAATTTTTAGAGTGTTTTGTTGCTGCAGTGTTTGGAGTTCATCAGTAATTTGCTTGGGAATTGTGGAAGAGCTTCTTAAAGTATCAAAAGCCTGCTGTAATACAGAGCAAGGTATGCCGCTATAGGTTTCAATTGTCTTGATAAACTTTGCTTTCAGCCGATCATCATTTTCTTCAATGTATAACTTGCCGAGGCTTGACCACTCTGCATCATTTAGTTCATGCGCCGTACTTTGTTGCGATAGTTCATCAATCTTTTGATTTAGCATAAATAGGGATTATTGTTTTTTAATGGCCTAATTATATCAAAAATGAGCAGTAAAGTATTATAATTTTTCATTAAAGTTATGTGTATGGATATTTACATTTGAATTTAGTTGATAATTTTCTGCATATTTTACGTAAAATCCAAATAAAGAGGGGCATGATCTGATACTTCATCATTCATAACTAAAAACTCATTAATTTGGATCTCTGGTGAGGTCAGGATGTAATCTGCAAATTTTTCTTCCTTTTTATAATAATCTGTCCGGGTTGAACGGATGTTATAAAGAGTAATAAGGTTTTTCATGTTTCGTTCAAGTATGCGCATGCTTTGAGTGTTAGGGCGTAAGTTAAAGTCGCCACATAAAATTTTAGGCGTGTTAATAGCGTCCATGAATTGACGTATCCGATGTGATTGTTCTATCCTATCTGTGGTGTCTGTTTTACCGCGCCCATTCCAAAGCCCATGTATATTCAGAATAGAATAAATGCGATTTTCTACTTCGCATTCTACCCATTGCAAGTTGCGGGAGTGATTTTCACCAATTCCTGGTTGATGATTTTTTTGATGAATATTGATTTCACCTTCACTTAAGATCTCAATATTTTTTTTTAATAGCATGGCAATACCATAGACGTTTTCAACGGCTGGCTTAAAAATCGCGTAATGTTCAGGGAGTAATTTTTGTAAATCGGAAAAAATATTTAAGCTTAATTCACGCTCGCGCTCAGTGACTTGATGGTTGCGTTGAGCATTGTGGTAGACTTCTTGAAGGCAGAAAATATCGATATGCTTCTGATTATGTATGAATTTTAACAAGGGGTTTCTTAACCTACCTCCCCACAAGTTGAGCGTAATTAATTTCATGTCGCTATCTTTTTGATCTTATTCAATAATCATAGGCAATTATTGGCAAAGATACCAGACTGTTTTGCTTATCTATATTAGTGATTTCCCCTAGCAAACAATAGATATTGATGATGTAACTGGGTTACAGCTATTCTTAACTCCTCTAGGCTTAAGTTATTGATTAGCACATCATCAGCATTATCCATTCTTGTTTTAATATTAGGCTGTACAGCTAATATCGCTAATGCTTGTTCACGAGCACAGTGATCACGTTGCATGACTCTTGCAATTTGTGTTTCGACTGAGGCAGTAATAAGCAATATTCTATTTATATAGGGATAATCGTTTTTATTAATTAATAAAGGAATTTCAACAATACAATAAGGCAAACAACAGTTTTCAACCCGTTCCTGAATCCTTTGGCGAATTAAAGGATGTAAAAGTTGTTCAAGCCAAGTTCGTTCGTGCTGGTCAGAAAAAATAATATCTCTTAATTGCTTACGATTTAACTCACCATCTTCATTAAGTACCGCTTTACCATAATGATGAATAATTTGGACAAAGGCTGGTTGGTCTTTGGCAGTGAGTTCTTTAGAAATGGCATCAGCATTAATTACATCAATTCCTAATTGGGTAAAAATTTTGGCTACAGTACTTTTGCCACTTGCTATATTACCTGTTAATCCAACACAATAAACCATCACAAATCATCCCGCCACTACAGTACAAGTTACCAAATTAATATAACAGGTTTCAGGGACGATACTTTTTTCTCGGCAATAGGCTTTAGCAGCTAAAGCAGCATCATCGCGTTGCGAGTATAAATCACTTCTCCAGGGAACTGCTGTTCTGTCTAATGCAGTACATACCCACATTGGTTTTATACTGATTCCGGCAATCAATTGTTCGCAGCGGGTTTGGGGGGCTTTACAAGAAAGAGGCGCAGTACTTTCTTTTTTACATGAAGCAAAAGCAACATTTAGTGCTATTTTTTTATAAGGACTTTGAGCTTGCCATTGCTTATTTGATGCATCAAACGTTGTGCATTGCCAATAAGCTCCATTGGCTAGTTGCTCTGCCATAGCAGAAAAACTAAGTAACAGTAAAAAACATGAACGCAAGCAGTAATTCATTTTTCCTCCTTACCATCCTAGTTTTTCGTTGAACCAAGGTTCAACCTATGAATGATCTTGTGTTTACTACTATTCGTATGCCCTTCTAATAGAGTTTAATGTGATTTCTGCTAATTTCCCAATAATTTCTTTATTTGTATTCAATGGTGGGAGCCAATAGAGTGCATTACCGATCGGACGAATAAGGGCACCATGATTTAGTGCATGCTCGTAGACTACCTTTCCAATACGAGAATGTTTGGTTGGTTCCAGATTGGCAGCTACAACTGCGCCCACACCTCTTACTACGGTTAATTTACCAGAAATTTGGGCAATCTCTTGCATGCAATCAAACATATAACTTCCTAGTTGCTGCGCTTGTAAGTTAATTTTTTCTTCTTGCATGACTTTAATAGTAGCAAGGGCTGCGCTAACTGCTAAAGAGTTTCCACTATGGGTGTGGGAGTGTAGAAAGGATTTGCCTTTGGCATAATCATCATAAAATAATTCAAATACAGCATGATCAATCATGACACAGCTCAATGGGATGGATCCGGAGGTTAATCCTTTCGATAAACAAATTAAATCTGGCTCCACTTGTGCATGATCACAGGCTAACCATTCGCCAGTACGACCAAGGCCAGTCATAATTTCATCGGCAATAAAATATATATCCTTTTGTTTTGCCCAGACGGCTAATCTTTTTAAAAAATCAGCACTATAGCACATCATGCCAGCAACGCCTTGAATGATCGGCTCTACAATAATGGCACAGACCTTATCACTTATTGCATCCAACTGTTTTTCAATCGTTTGCCAATGCATTTCGCAATTGTGCCATAATGGATCATTTTGGTTTGTTACATAGGGAATATTGTCAATAAAATGGCAAGGTGCGCCCAATGCTTCATAAGGCGCTTTATAAAGACCCAGATCACTTACGCTCATTGCACCAATGGTTTCGCCGTGATAGGCATGTTTTAGAGCGATAAAGTGATTTTTATAATTTTTTCCTTTAATTTGATTAGCATGAATTGCCAACTTTAAAGCAATCTCTACTGCACTAGACCCGTCAGAAGCAAAAAAAACATGTTGTTTTTTAGTTACCTCAGCCAGTTTTTCACCTAGCTCAACTAAAGCAGGATGAGTTGCGTGAGCAGCAATCACATGTTCAAATTGTTGCATCTGCTTAGTGATAGCACTGATTACAGCTGGGTGACCATGTCCTAAAGATTTACACCACCAACTTGAAATGGCATCAATTAATGGGCCTTTATTGGTATAAAGATAACTGCCAACTGCACGATCAACCACAATAGGCGGATAATTTTCAAAATCTTTCATTTGAGTACAGGGATGCCAAATGTGATGTAAATCACGAGTTATTAACTGTTCAGTGTTGACCATTTTTTAAAATTTTGGTTGACAAGGAAGGTGCTCACTTTATCATGTTCACTATCTTAAATAATAGAGGGTTAAATGTGACTCAAATAAAAAAACAATGGTCAATGTCTGAAATTACCACGATTTATGAGCAACCTTTTAATGATTTATTGCATCAGGCTCATACGATTCATCGTGAAAATCACGAAGCCAATTCATTACAATTCGCTACTTTATTAAGTATCAAAACGGGCGCTTGTCCCGAAGATTGTGGTTACTGTTCACAAAGTGGTCATCATCAAACGCACGTGGAAAAAGAAAAATTGATGTCGGTTGCTGATGTCATTCAACGTGCGCAAGAAGCAAAAGAAAGTGGGGCAAAGCGTTTTTGTATGGGAGCTGCATGGCGATGTCCTCCCGACAAAGTAATGCCGGAACTGCAACAAATGATTGAAGGTGTTAAAGCCTTGGGGCTGGAAACCTGCATGACTCTAGGTATGCTAAATAAAGAACAGGCCTCAGCATTAAAAGAAGCTGGTTTGGATTATTATAATCATAACATTGATACGTCGCCTTCTTATTATGAGAAAGTAACAACTACCAGAAAATTTAGTGACCGATTGGAAACCCTGGATAATGTGCGTGAAGCAGGAATTAACGTTTGCTGTGGCGGTATTTTAGGATTAGGTGAGTCTCGCGAAGATCGTATTGAATTTTTATTAACACTCGCAAATATGGAAACTCCGCCAGAAAGCGTGCCAATTAATCGGCTAATTCGAGTGGAAGGAACGCCTTTAGCTAACTCTAAACAAGTAGAAGGGGTTGAGTTAGTCCGTACTATTGCTACGGCAAGAGTGCTTATGCCTAAGAGTGTTATTCGCCTTACAGCAGGGCGTACTGAAATGAGTGACGAATTGCAGGCTCTTTGCTTTTTTGCTGGTGCAAATTCAGTGTTTATCGGCGATGTATTATTAACAGAGGATAATCCCAGACGTGCTAAAGATAAAGAGCTTTTTAGCAAACTTGGTTTAACTGAAATGGCATAACTGACATTTGTTTTTTTTGGGAATTAAATGTTTTTAAATCAAAAAATTCAAGAATACATTGCTCGATTAAACCAGCAAGGTCTATTAAGAAGAAGGGTTGTACGACCAGATGATTCCCAATTAATCCATTTTGACAGCAATGATTATTTATCATTAGCTCACGATAAGCGTGTTATGCAAGCTTATCAGCAAGGATATAGCCTCTACCCTAGTGGTAGTGGCGCTTCTGCTCTTTTAAGCGGTT